>CAZYYL010000008.1:0-16431 GCA_964651425.1 uncultured Microbacteriaceae bacterium
AGCAAGATGACAACTCCAACCACCGAATTTTCATGTTGGGGCTCGAAGAACGTGCCACTCAAAACAACAATGCCAACGAATCCGACGAGTATGCCAAGAACTTGATTTGCCGATATGCGTTGATCGCGAAAGATCAGGAGCGTCATGACGACGGTCATCATCGGCGTTGTCGCGTTGAGAACTCCAGCGAGTGCGCTCGAAACAAACGTCTCGGCCAGCGCAAAGAGAAATGCGGGTATGACGTTCACAAACAACGCGAAGATGGCGGATGCGCCCCATAGCCGCGCCGACCGGGACAACGGCATGCGCCGCACGCCGCTCCACGCAAGTAACGCGCCCGCACCGAGGAGCGTGCGCAAGCTCGCGACCCCGAACGGGGTCAACGACTCAAGCGACACGCTAATGAAAAGGAACGAGAGTCCCCATACGATGCCGAGAGAAACGAATCCCGGCAACCACATTGACGCACGAGGCGTGGATGAAGTTGCCGGGGACACGTATGAACTCTAAGGCGTTGGCTGAGCTTGCGGTTACAGAATCTTCCACGCCTGCTTGAGTACGCCTTCGAGGATCTCGCGCATTTCGGCGAATTCGGCCGGACCGATGGTCAGTGGCGGAGCGAGCTGGATAACGGGGTCTCCTCGGTCGTCGGCGCGGCAGTAGAGACCAGCGTCGTAGAGCGCCTTCGAGAGGAATCCGCGGAGCATGCGCTCTGCCTCATCATCGTTGAATGTCTCCTTCGTGACCTTGTTTTTGACAAGCTCGATGGCAAAGAAGTAACCGTCTCCGCGTACGTCACCGACGATCGGCAGATCGAGAAGCTTTTCAAGTTCGGCGCGGAAGATTGGCGAGTTCTTGCGAACGTTCTCGTTGAGACCCTCTTCTTCGTAAATCTTGAGGTTCTCGAGACCGACAGCAGCCGACACGGGGTGTCCACCGAAGGTGTACCCATGCGGGAAGTACGTCGTGCCCTTCTTGAAGGGTTCGTAAATCTTGTCGCTCACGATGCAGGCACCGATGGGCGAGTATCCGCTCGTCATTGCCTTGGCGCACGTAATCATGTCGGGCTGGTAGCCGTACGTCGTGGCAGCGAACATGTTGCCGATGCGTCCGAAGGCACAGATGGTCTCATCGCTTACGAGGAGCACGTCGTACTTGTCGCAAATCTCACGGACGCGCTTGAAGTATCCGGGAGGGGGCGGGAAAGCTCCACCAGAGTTCTGCACGGGCTCGAGGAAGACCGCAGCAACCGTCTCGGGACCTTCGAACTCGATCATCTCTTCGATGCGGTTCGCAGCCCAGAGGCCAAACGCCTCGATGTCGTCCTGGTGATACTCGGCGCGGTAGAAGTTCGTGTTTGGCACGCGGAAGCCGCCGGGCACCAGAGGTTCGAACATCTGCTTCATACCGGGGAGACCCGTGATCGACAGGGCACCCTGAGGTGTGCCGTGGTAAGCAATCGCGCGCGAGATGACCTTCGTCTTCATGGGCTGACCCTGCAGTTTCCAGTACTGCTTCGCGAGCTTCCATGCGGTCTCGACTGCCTCGCCACCACCAGTGGTGAAGAACACGCGGTTCAGGTCACCCGGTGCGTAATCGGCGAGCACATCAGCGAGTTCGATAGCGGCAGGATGCGCGTACGACCACAGCGGAAAGAACGCGAGTTCTTCGGCCTGCTTGGCCGCAACCTCAGCCAGGCGCTTGCGACCGTGACCGGCGTTCACAACGAACAGGCCGGAAAGGCCGTCGATGTACTTCTTACCTGTCGAGTCATAGATGTGGTGACCTTCACCCTTGGTGATGATCGGCACGCCTGACTTTTCCATCACCGATTGACGCGTGAAGTGCATCCACAGGTGATCCTTGGCCATCTTTTGCAGGGCGGCGTCGCCCGTGTTCTTCTTTTTCATGGTTATCGAGTCCTATCGAGTTCCCCAGTTGTACAACTGTTTTTTGAGCTTGAGGTAAACGAACGTCTCGGTTGAGACGACGCCCTCAAGCGACCTAATCTGCGAGTTGAGCAGGCTGATGAGGTCATCATCCGACTCGCAGACAACTTCGACCATGATGTCGAATGAGCCGGCAGTGAGCACGACATAATCGACGGCCTTGATTTCGCCCAGTTTGTCCGCAATCACTCGGGTATCGCCTGAGCAACGAATCCCGATCATGGCCTGGCGGTAGAAACCCAATTGCATCGGATCGGTCACCGCGACGACCTGCATCACACCAGAGTCGGTGAGTTTCTGAACACGCTGGCGAACGGCGGCCTCTGAGAGGCCCACTGCCTTGCCAATGTCGGCATAGGAACGACGCCCATCTATCTGCAACTGTTCGATGATGGCCTTGGAGACCTCATCCAACACTGCGGGCTTCGGCTTTGCGGACATGCGACGATTATCGCAACAAAAAAGGCGTGCCGGCAAGTGAAACCGTAGAAAATCGCATGAAAAACTACGGATTCGATACATTCGGCACCGAAATCCACCTCAAGCGGCCGAGATCCACGTCGCCCGACGGGTGGGAGGGGCACGGGTAGACTCGTCGAGGTGACTGACCCAATGTGCGGTCCAGCGAAACGGCACCACACCGAGCTCGATGGAAAGGCAACACTGTGACGGCAATCGGCAACGAGGGAACTCACGTTCCGCTGCCTGCTGACGCCGGACTTCCCGATCTCCGCATTTCCTGGGCCGCGATTACGCATGTCGGAAATCACCGCCAGGCAAATGAAGACAGCTTCCTCGCCGGACTTCCGATATTTGCGGTGGCCGATGGCATGGGTGGGCACCACGCTGGCGACATTGCCAGTGACGCCGTCGTTCGTAGCTTGTCGGTGCTCGTTGGTGACTCTCTGATTACTCGCGATGCCATCGCCGACGCGCTCGCCGCATCCGTCGAATCTCTTCGTGCCGTTCTGCCCGAGGAGCACCAGGGGGCCGGCACAACAGTGACGGGTGCCGCACTCGTGAACGAAGACGGCGAACCGCGCTGGGCAATTTTTAACATCGGCGATTCGCGAGTGTACGCGCGCGTGGGTGACGAGTTTCTTCAGGTCACAACAGACCACTCGATTGTTCAACAACTTGTCGAGTCAGGTCAGATCACCAAGGAAGAAGCCGAAAACCACCCGCACGCAAACGTCATCACGCGTGCAGTTGGTCTGATGGATGTGCCAATTCCGGATTACGTGTTGATGCCCGTCATCGCGGGAACGAGATTGCTGATCTGTTCAGACGGTCTGACCAAGGAACTGACGGATGTGGGTATCCAGCACTTCCTCGAAACTGCGGGAACGCCGAGTGAAACCGTCGCCGAACTTCTCCACGTTGCGTTGGACAATAGCGGCCGGGACAACGTGACCGCTATCGTCGTTGATGTGGAGTCGTTGGTATGACCAACTGCGAGGCCTGCGGTAGTCCGCTGATGCCCGGCGCATTCTTTTGTGGTGAGTGCGGAAGTTCGACGCGCCCCAAGATGGAACGCGGCGCCGAGGTGCGAACGGACACGCGCGAGGTTCGGCTTGATGCACCTTCGTCTGCACCTGCTACCGGCATGACGCCACCCGCACCCGCACCTCGTTTCGCCGACGACATCGAGCGAATTGTGCCGGTTCCTATGCCCGCCGCGGCACCTGAGCCGGGCGACGAGACGGTCATCCGCGTTCGTCCCTCGGCACAACCCGCGCCGACGTTCACGCTCACCTTCGCGAATGGTGACAGCATCACCGTGGCAGCGGGCGGATTGCTCGGACGCAACCCTGCGGCGCCGTCCGGTGAATCGCACGAGCACCTCATCATCGTGACCGACCCGGATCGCACTGTTTCGAAGACGCACCTCGAATTCGGGATCGACGAGGGTGACTTCTGGGTGTGCGACCGCTACAGCGGTAACGGAACAACAATCTTCGAGACGGGCAAACCGCCGCGCAGACTCGTGCCCGGCCGCCGATACAAAGTCGACCGTGGTTCGCGCGTCGGCATCGGCGAGCAGTCGTTCACTCTCGTCTAGTTCTCCACAACCCGATATCCATCGAGGATTCTCGGCTACCCCAGTAACTCTGGTGAGAGGTGTGGGTGGCTGTCGACAATCGACGGGTGCGAATAACGAGATCGTCGAGTCCACAAGCTCGATTTCCCTGGATTGCGGCGGTCGCGCCTCTTGGAGTGGCGTGCATCATGTGGGGCGTATCGGGGTCTCCAGTCTCGCTTCTCTTCGGCGTGATATCCCCGGTTATGGTCGTCGCGCATTTTGTGGACAGCCGTCGAGACGCACGGCGACGTGATGCACGTGAACGCGACGAGGCAGAGGCGGAACATCCCGCCGCATCGAAATTAGTCGAACTCGTTGAGGTGGCGCGCAGACCGAGTGCTGTCGACACGGATGCGCACCAGATTCGCCTCGGTGTGACCCTCGACGGGCAACCCTTTGTCATCGCGTCGGTGGACGGGGTTGTCGTCGAAGGGGTTGCTGAGCTCACTCGCGATGTAAAACGTTCCATCACCGCGCAGAGTTGGTGGTCCCGCATGTCGACAAGCGCCGCGGATGAGGTCGTGACTTCTCGAGCAGGCGGGGGGCGCTGGTTGATGACGGTGACATTGGCTGGCTCTGCGAGCGGCGCCCGTTTAGCTGGCGAGCTTGCCGCGAGCGTGCGTGACCGTGATGCGCCGGCGAAGAGTCCCGTGCCATTGATTCCCGACCGCATGACCGCCACGGAACTTGCGCAATTACGATCGGGAATCGCTGAGCACAGCAGACGGGAACCGCTCACGGCCGAGTCTCGCGACGGGATCGGTGTCGTCATCGGGACGACGGTAGACGGTGATGAGGTGGCACTCGACCTCGTGCGCCACGGCCCGCACGCGGTTGTCTCCGGAATGACGGGAAGTGGAAAGACGAGTTTCATCGTGGCGTGGCTCCTTGCGCTCGCCGACTCCTTCTCCGCAGACGAAGTCGAACTCGTCGTGATCGATTTCAAGGGTGGACTCGACTTCGCGACAGTCGCCGACGCACCTCACTGCGTTGGAGTGGCGACCGACACCGAGGCGGGTTCGATTGACCGCGCACTCGTCTCCCTCGGGATTGAAATGCAACGACGAGAGGATGCGCTCAAACGTGGCGTGCCAGTGAGCAGATTGGTCGTCGTACTCGATGAGTTTCGTGCGACGGCGGCCGCGCATCCGCTCGCCGTTCCCACCGTGGTCGACCTCACGGCACGCGGGCGGGCGATGGGGGTGCACGTCATTCTGAGTACGCAAAGAGCGGCGTCCACAATCAGCGAGGACATCCTGGCGAACGTTCCGCTGCGCGTCGCGTTTCGTGCCCTTTCGGTTGCCGAGAGTCGGTTCGTCGTCGGGTCGGACATCGCGCATACGACGTTGCGTGAACCGGGTGATGCGATCATTGCCGGCGTTCACGAAGCTCCGGTGCGGGTGCAAATGAATCCTGCGCCGAGTCATGCGACAAGTGCTGCGATTCAGTGCGGATCCAAATCAGAACCCGCCGCGTCTGCTTCCGCGCGACGACTGTGGGCACCGCCTCTACCTTTCCGGGTTTCTGTAGCTGAGGCGCGCACGCATGTCGCTCTGGGCGAGACGAATTTTGCATCGTGCATCGGAGTAGCGGATGTTCCCGCCTTGCAATCGTGGCGTGCCGTGACGTTCGATTTGCACGCCGATGGGCACCTCATGGTGACTGGCACGGCGGGCTCCGGGCGAACAACGGCCTTGCGAACAGTCAGCCTCGGCGTTCCCGTTCGATGGGTACGGGATGGGGTCGAACTGTGGGATCTGCTCGATGCGCGTTCGACTGCGCGCCATATCGGCGACGAGCCGTCGCCTCAGATTGTCATCATTGATGGTGTGGAGGGAAGGCTTGGCGAACTCACACCCGAGTTCCGTGACGCGCTGGTTGAGCGACTCACGCTCGCACTGCGTCAGTCGGCCGAAAGTCAACCCGGAATCAAGCGGTTCGTCGTCTCGTGTGATTCTGACGGCACGTGGGCCTTGAGATTCGGCGGGCTATTCCCGAACCGACTCGACCTCGTCGCCGGTGCGACCATTCCGGGCCGGGCGCGATGGCGCGATTTTGACGTGCAGGTGGCAATGCATGACGCTACGGAATTTCCCGCTCACGCGCCCATGTCTGTGCCGTCGCCCGCAGTGTGCCCGCCAACCGCCCATGCCATCGCCGTGACGCGCACCCCGCCTCAGGCGCGAGATGCATACCTCGCGTCACTAGCCAAGGCGGGACTCGAAATCATCCATGCCGCGTCACCTGACGAATGGATGCGCGACCCCGCACATTTCGCCACCCTCAACGTCGATCACGACGTCGTCATCGCGCCCGATGTGTACAGCGCAGACCTGCGGTTGCTCGCGAGGCACCTCGCACCCGTGCCACCCGCGCGACCGGGTGAGTCACTCGTGTTCGCGCCCGACGGCACATACCGCCGCGTGGGTTAGACGAATGCGCTGTCGATGTCTGTGTACGTGAGGCCGTGAGCCTCCGCGACCGGAGCATTGACGAGGTGACCGTCGTGGGTGTTGAGACCCAACTTCAGGGCGCCATCGGCGAGAAGCGCATCCTTCCAGCCACGGTTCGCGATCGAGCGAGCGTAGGGGAGTGTTGCGTTGGTCAGCGCGTACGTCGAGGTGTGAGGCACCGCGCCGGGCATGTTTGCCACGCAGTAGAAGAGCGAGTTGTGCACGGTGAACGTGGGGTCGGCGTGGGTCGTGGCGTGCGTATCCGCGAAGCAACCACCCTGGTCGACGGCGATGTCGACGAGCACGGAGCCCGGCTTCATGCGGCTGACGAGTTCGTTGCTGACGAGCTTGGGAGCCTTGGCGCCCGGGATGAGCACCGAACCAACGACGAGGTCAGCGTCGACAAGTGCGCGGTCGATTTCGAATGAGTTCGACGCGATGGTCTTGATGCGACCGTTGTAGAGAGCGTCGAGCTCGCGGAGGCGGAAAAGGTTGGTGTCGAGCACGGTGACATCGGCACCCATGCCGGCGGCAACCTGCACGGCTGCGGTACCTGCAACACCTCCACCAAGCACAACGACCTTGGCGGGGTGGGTTCCGGGAACGCCGGGAACCAGCAGGCCGGGTCCGCCGTTCGGCTTGAGCATTGCGCTGGCGCCGACGATCGGAGCGAGGCGACCGGCAACCTCGCTCATCGGAGCCAGGAGCGGGAGAGCGCGGTTCGACAGTTGAACGGTCTCGTATGCGATGCCGGTGACCTTCGACTTCAAGAGTGCATCGGTGAGCTCGGGCTCAGCGGCGAGGTGGAGGTAGGTGAAGAGGACGAGTCCCTCGCGGAAGTGACCGTATTCCGATGCGATGGGCTCCTTGACTTTGAGCACCATGTCGGCAATCGACCATGCGGCGTCGGCATCCTTCACGATGGTTGCACCGGCGGCCTTGTAAGCCTCATCGGTGATCGAGGACCCGAGACCAGCGCCTGCCTGCACGAAGACTTCGTGACCGTTTCCGACGAGGTCGTGGACACCAGCGGGCGTGATGGCGACGCGGAATTCGTTGTTTTTGATTTCGGTGGGAACGGCGATTTTCATGGGTTTCTCCAGCGCGAGTGTGGCCCGCAATGGCGGGTTCACCCCACTATAACGACGCCCCGCAACGAATTCCATAGCAAATTACGAAAAAAGCTATGGATTCCGTACCAAAATCGCAGTTTTCGATGCGAAAACGCATTCAACCGGTAGCTAGAACGTGGTGCGCAGTTCACCGACGGGCTTGCCACCGCCGAGAACGGTGGTGCCGAAATCTTCGCGCACGCGGGTCGCTTCATCGGCGCCAATCGCGTTCGCGTCTTCGAGGAGCTTGACCGCGGCGAGACCCGCGGCGCGCAGGTTGCCGTCAAGAACTTTGAGTGCGACCGTGGTGCCGTTTGTTGCGCTCGCCACCATGATGCCTTCGGCACCACGCTTCGCGAAGATGCCGAGCTCGGTGACGATGGCGGTGTCGTGTTCACCCTTGCCGCCGGCGACGATGGGATGCGCAATCACGGCATCGCGCAGGGTTGCGGCTGCGCGATCCCGGGCCGAACTCGAGTCGTGTGACGCGGTGCCGACGCGGTGGATTCCGCGAGCCAGAGCAGCGAGACTCATCGCGTAGACCGGAGCGCCGCATCCATCAATGCCAGTGGCAGCTACGGGCTCGCCGGTGAAGTCTTCGACAACGCTCAAGATTTCTTTTTGCAGCGGATGCCCGGGCTCGAGATACCCCTCGAGCGGCCAGCCGTTCACCGCACACGTTGCGATCATCGCCGCGTGCTTTCCCGAGCAGTTCATGAAACGCTTCTCGGCCGAACCGAACCCACGTGTCAGTTCAGTGATCATGTCTCGGTCGAGTGGCCAGTCGACAGGGCAAGCCAGCTGATCCTCGGTGAGGTGGTTGGCCTCGAGCAACTCGGCGACGAGTCGAACGTGCTCGGCCGAGCCAGTGTGGCTTGCGGTCGACAACGCCACGAACTCGCCCGTCAGTGGCGCACCGTGTGTGAGCATTGCGACGGCTTGGAACGGCTTCATTGCCGAGCGAGGAATAACGGGTGCGTTCGGGTTACCCAGTGAACGAATTACCTCGCCGGATGCACCGTCGAGCACGATCGCACTACCGGCATGACGCGACTCAACGAATCCGCTGCGCGTGAGCACAGCTAACTCGACGGCCTCGTCGACGCGGAACGTTCCTTCGGATGACATGCCAGTAGACGAGTTCGCCATGTGCGTGACGGCCTAGAGCTTCGCGAAGCCCTCTTCGAGAACGCGCAGGGCGTCGTCGATGAGTGCATCCGAAATCGTCACAGCAGGGAGGAAGCGCAGCACGTTGTAGGACGAACCCGCCGAAAGTAGGAGCAGGCCGTTTTGAGCGCCGTGCGCGATGAGTGCTGTGACAGCTGCCGGGTT
The DNA here is from genome assembly GCA_964651425.1 of uncultured Microbacteriaceae bacterium. Lineage (GTDB taxonomy): Bacteria > Actinomycetota > Actinomycetes > Actinomycetales > Microbacteriaceae > RFQD01. The sequence goes on from CAZYYL010000008.1 coordinate 8,930, forward strand.
CGGCTTCTTCGAACCGGACTCAACGAGTTCGATTGCGAGCATCGCACCCTTGCCGCGAACCTCGCCAATGACGGGGAATTTCTTCTGCAGTTCGCGTAAGCCCCCACCGAGACGATCTTCAACGCGCTTGGCCTCGGCGAGTAACTTGTGCGACTCGACCTCGTCGAAGACGGCGATGGATGCGGCGCACGAGACCGGGTTTCCACCGAATGTTCCACCCAACCCACCAGGGAGCACGTCATCCATGTATTCGGCGCGACCGACGACACCAGCGAGCGGCATACCGCCGGCGATGCCCTTGGCGACCGTCATCAAATCGGGAACGAGACCGAAGTGCTCGCTCGCAAAGTACGAGCCCGTACGGGCCATGCCCGACTGAACCTCGTCGGCGATGAACACGACGTTGTTCTTCGTGCACCACTCCTGCAGTGCGGTGAGGTAACCATCAGCGGGAACAACGAATCCACCTTCACCCTGAATGGGCTCGGCGATGATGCAAGCGAGGTCCTGAGCGCCAACGAGCTTCTCGAAGTACCAGATGGTGCGTTCGGCCGCTTCAGCGCCCGATAATCCGTCGTGGAACGGGTACGAACCGGGTGCGCGGAACACGCCCGGCGCGGTCGGACCCATGCCCGTGGCATAGGGCGAGTTCTTGAAGTTCATCGTCATCGTGAGGTTCGTACGACCGTGGTAAGCGTGGTCGAGAACGCCCACGCCGAACTTGCCCGTGTGCTTGCGTGCGATCTTGACGGCGTTCTCCACCGCTTCAGCGCCGGAGTTGACGAGCATGACGCGCTTGGCGTGCTTGCCGGGGGTGTGGGCAACGAGAAGCTCGGCCACCTTGACGTACTCCTCATAGGGAGTGACGGTGAAGCACGTGTGCGTAAAACTGTTGGACTGCTCGGCGACGGCGGCGGCAACGGCGCCGTTCGTGTGACCGATCGTGGTCACGCCGATGCCCGTTGCGAAGTCAATGAAGTGGTTGCCGTCAACGTCGACAAGGATCGACCCTTCGGCCGAATCGATGTAGACCGGCAGGGCCGCGCCGACACCGGGCGGGACAACCTGCTTGCGACGCTCGTGGAGCGCCTGCGACTTCGGACCAGGAATCGCGGTGACAACCTTGCGTTCCTGAGCAATGGAAGGGGTGCTGGCAGAAATAGTCGACATGCGCCTAAGTCTATGACTGCGCACGCGAAGGACAACAAGGAGATGGGATGATGACCGTATGCGCCGCGTCATCATTCTGGGCAGTTCCGGGTCGATCGGTACCCAAGCGCTGGACGTCATCCGCGCCAATCCACACCGCTTCGAAGTTGTGGGTCTTTCCGTCGGCTCGAATCGGGATGCGCTCGCCGCGCAGGCGGACGAGTTCAACGTCACGCACACCGCGGTGGGGCACGCCGATGCCGAAGCGCTCGTGCGGTCTGTTGATGCCGATGTTGTGCTCAACGGAATCACGGGTTCCGTGGGGCTCGGACCCACGCTCGCGGCCCTCGAAACTGGCAAAACGCTCGCGCTCGCAAACAAAGAGAGTCTCATCGTGGGTGGCAAGCTCGTCACCAGTCTCGCGGTGCCCGGCCAGATTGTGCCGGTCGACTCAGAGCACTCGGCCCTCGCGCAATGTTTGACCTCGGGCACGCACGGCGAGGTGCGCCGACTCGTGTTGACGGCGTCGGGTGGTCCGTTCCGTGGACGCACTCGCGATCAACTCGCGCATGTGACGCCGGCGCAGGCACTTGCGCATCCGACGTGGGACATGGGTCTCGTCGTGACGACGAACTCGTCGACACTTGTGAATAAAGGACTCGAGGTCATCGAGGCTCACTTGTTGTTCGACATCCCGTTCGACCGCATCGATGTGACCGTGCATCCACAATCAATCGTTCATTCGATGGTCGAGTTCACCGATGGCTCGACGATTGCGCAGGCATCGCCGCCCGACATGCGCCTGCCGATTTCGCTCGGGCTCGACTGGCCGAATCGCGTGCCCGGGGTCGGCGAACCACTCGACTGGAACCGCGCGCAGACCTGGACATTCGAGCCGCTCGACAATGAGGCCTTCCCTGCCGTCGACCTCGCCAAGCATGTCGGCACAGCGGGCACCACATACCCCGCAGTGTTCAACGCGGCCAATGAAGAGGCCGTCGCTGCTTTCCACGCGGGTGCCATCGGGTATCTCGACATCCTCGACACCGTGCGCGCGGTGGTGGATGACCACACCCCCGAGACGGGCGCACTCTCACGCGAATCCGTGCTTGCAGCAGAAAGTTGGGCGCGCCATCACGCGAGGGAGAGAATCGGGGGAGTCAACTAATGCGCTCCTCTCGTATTGTTTTCCCGGCAATACTCGCGCTCGCGGTGTTTGCGTCATTGTCTTTGAGCGGATGCGCGAGTGCGAGCAATCCGTCGTCATCCAGTGCGTCGAGCCCGAGTGCTTCCGCGGCCCCATCGAGCAGCGCGACCACAAGCCCATCGAGTGCACCCGCGCCGCGCGCATCCGGAATCATCCTCGGCACCTCAGGAATGACTCTGGTCGACGCGAGTGGCACGAGTTTGGAAGAGCTTGGCTTTGACGCGCCGGCCGCGAACGTTGTCGCTTCGCTCACCACCGCTTTCGGGTTGGCGCCGACGGAAAGCGACCAACCGGGCGGGTTGGAAGCCTTCGCGGCGCACATTTATGAGTGGCCTGGATTCACGCTCTTCGATGAGAACCGGACTGCCGACAAGGCGGTCTGGTACGACTACACCGTGCTTGTGACGGCCGAAAGCGTGAACGGTGTCGTCGTGCGCACGCCCACCGGAATCAGCGTGGGCACCGCTGAATCGAGCGTCATCTACGACGCCAGCGGCCGCTACAAAATGAATTGGGGCGGCGAGACGTGTGGCGCGGAGTCGTGGTACAGCCCCGACGGAAACATCGACAACGGTCTCTGGCTCTATCTGTGCTCGTCGAATGACACCGGTCTCGTCATTCGCATCTCGTCGCCGACACAGCTACAGGTCTAGCCCCCTGGCGTGGAAAACGCGCGCATGCCGACAATTGTCAGACTCCACCTCTAGCGTGTAACCGTGACTTCGATTTGGCTTTACGTCCTCGGTGTAGTGATTTTTTTAGTGGGGCTCGCAATCTCCGTCGGACTCCATGAGTTCGGCCATCTGCTTCCCGCCAAGCTCTTCGGCGTGCGCGTTCGCCACTACATGATCGGCTTCGGGCCCACGGTGGTGTCGAAAAAGTTCGGCGACACGGTTTATGGCATCAAGGCCATCCCGCTCGGTGGGTTCGTTTCGCTTTCGGGCATGTTCCCGCCTGGCAAAGAGATGAAGCGCGCAAAGACTCCGGTCGGTCGTTTCTTTCAAAGCCTGATTCAGGATGCGCGTGACGCAAGTGCCGAAAGCATGCGGGATACCGATTCCTCACGTGCGTTTTACCAACTCCCGGTCTACAAGCGAATAATCGTCATGGCGGGTGGTCCCGTGATGAACCTCGTGCTCGCCTTCGTGTTGCTCGCTGTCATTGTGAGTGGTTTCGGAATCGCGGGCGCGACGACGACCGTCGGTGCGGTTGCCGACTGCGTGTTGCCCGTCACCGCGACGACGTCCGAATGTGGTCCGAACGACCCGGCGTCACCGGCATCCGTTGCCGGACTCAAAGCCGGCGACCGCATCGTCGCGATTAATGGAACGCCCGTGACCGAGTGGAAACAAGCCACCGACATCACGCACGCTTCCGCCGGTGTCGAACTCGACTACACCGTCGTTCGTGACGGGGCTCAAATGCACATCCCGGTCACGCCCGTGCTCACCACTCGCTACGAGACAAATGCCGATGGCAGCCCGGCCCTCAACGCCGACGGTTCACTCAAGACTGCTGAGATGGGTATCGCCGGCATCAGTCCGCTTACCGGACGCGTGGTCAAACCCATCGGCGACGTATTCCCGATGATGGGAGATGCGCTCGCACAGACCGGCCAGATGATTCTGCACTTGCCGCAAAAGATTGTTGGCGTTGGACAGGCCGCCTTCTCGGATGCGCCGCGCGACATCACTAGTCCGGTGAGTGTCGTCGGTGTCGGCCGAGTCGCCGGAGAAATCGCATCCGTCGACATGGTGTCGACAACGGATAAATTCGTCGCTTTACTCGGGGTGCTCGCCTCGCTCAACATTGCCCTGTTCGCTTTCAACCTGTTGCCGCTTTTGCCACTCGACGGCGGCCACATTGCCGGCGCCATCTGGGAAGCCATCCGTCGTGGTTGGGCAAAGCTTCGCCACCGTACTGATCCGGGTCCGGTTGATGTGTCGCGTCTGATGCCTCTGACGTTCATCGTCATCACGCTGATGCTCGGAATGAGTGCGCTGCTGATGTACGCCGACATCGTGAAACCGGTGTCGATTCTCTAAGCGCCGATTAGGCTGACTTACGTGCCTGCAGTAAACCTCGGAATGCCCCGCGTCCCAGAAATCCTTGCCCCCCGTCGCAAGACTCGCCAGATCAAGGTCGGCAAGGTCGGCGTGGGAAGTGATTCTCAAGTCAGCGTCCAGTCGATGACGACGACACCGACGACAGACATCAACGCAACTCTCCAGCAGATTGCCGAACTCACTGCGTCAGGTTGTGACATCGTGCGTGTTGCCGTGCCGAGCCGGGACGATGCCGAGGTGCTTCACATCATTGCGAAGAAGAGTCAGATACCGGTCATCGCAGACATTCACTTCCAGCCCGCGTACGTGTACGCCGCAATCGATGCGGGATGCGCCGCCGTGCGAGTGAACCCGGGAAATATTCGCAAGTTTGACGACCAGATCGCCGAGATCGCGAAGCGGGCGAAAGAGGCGGGTGTGAGCATCCGCATCGGTGTGAACGCCGGATCGCTCGACCCGCGCCTGTTGGAGAAGTACGGCAAGGCCACGCCCGAAGCACTCGTGGAGAGCGCCGTGTGGGAAGCCAGCCTTTTCGAAGAGCACGACTTTCACGACTTCAAGATTTCGGTGAAGCACAACGACCCCGTCGTCATGGTCAAGGCGTACCGCCTGCTCGCTGAGCGGGGCGACTGGCCGCTGCACCTCGGCGTGACCGAGGCTGGCCCTGCGTTCCAAGGCACCATCAAGTCAGCGACCGCATTCGGCATTCTGCTCTCCGAGGGAATCGGCGACACGATTCGTGTCTCGCTCTCGGCGCCTCCCGCGGAAGAAGTCAAGGTCGGCCTGCAGATTTTGCAGTCGCTCAACCTGCGTGAGCGCAAGCTCGAAATCGTTTCGTGTCCTAGTTGTGGTCGCGCCCAGGTTGATGTGTACACGCTGGCCGAACAGGTCACAAAGGGTCTCGAAGGCATGAGTGTTCCACTTCGCGTTGCTGTCATGGGGTGTGTGGTCAACGGACCCGGCGAGGCGCGCGATGCCGACCTCGGCGTCGCATCCGGAAACGGCAAAGGTCAGATTTTCGTCAAGGGTGAAGTCATCAAAACCGTCCCCGAAAGCGAAATCGTTGCCACCCTGATTGAAGAGGCGAACCGCCTCGCGGCGAGCATGCCAGCCGGTGAAACCGGTGGCGTCGAAGTCATCACTTCGTGACCATTTCGGACGCAAAGGAATTTGACAGCGCGTTACAACGACGCGTTCTTTGGGTGCTTGCGTCTGGGCAAGTTCTCGGCGGGCTGGGAATGGGCGCGGCTGTTGCTCTCGGTTCGTTACTCGTTGTGGATGTGGCGAAGAACACGGCGTTCGCAGGATTCTCGTCGTCGATGTTCACGCTCGGCACTGCGATTGCGGCAATCCCGTTGTCGCGCCTCGCGCTTCGCGGTGGCCGCCGGGTTGCACTGACCACGGGAACGATGATTGCCGCCGTAGGAGCCGTCGGTGTGATTCTCTCGGCCATGGCCTCGAGCTTTCCGGCGCTCCTCGTTTCGATTTTGCTCGTGGGGACCGGATCAGCGGCCGGCCTTCAATCGCGGTTTGCCGCAACCGATTTAGCGAACCCCAAGCGCCGAGCGCGCGACTTGTCAATGGTCGTGTGGGCCACGGCAATCGGCGTGGTGATTGGTCCTAACTTGGCCGGCCCGGGAGATCTACTCGGGTCGGCGTTCGGCTTGCCCAATCTCACAGGCGCCTTCGCTATTACGGCAATGGCGCAGCTCGCATCCGGAATCATCTTCATGATCTTCTTGCGACCCGACCCTCTCGTGCTTGCCGGCGGACTTGGATCCGCGAATCCCAACGCGAAGCGCGGAATTCGCCATGCGATTCGATTGCTGTCGAACAATGTTCCCGCGGCAGCGGCGATTTTCGTGCTTGCGATGAGTCACGCGACGATGGTGGGGGTCATGGCGATGACGCCCGTGCACTTGGCCCACCTGGGCGTCGAGGTGAGCTTCATCGGATTCACGATTAGCCTGCACACCGCGGGCATGTATCTTTTCGCCCCGGTGTTCGGTTGGCTCGCCGATAAGGTGGGCCGACGCTCGGTCATCCTCTTGGGGCAGAGCCTTTATCTCGTCTGCCTGTTGATCAACGCCTTCATTCCCGACTCCGTGCTCATGATCACGATCTCGATCACGCTGCTCGGCCTCGGCTGGTCGGCGAGCACAGTGAGCGGGTCGGCCGTTGTCTCAGAGTCAGTCGCGCCAGCGGACAAGACCACGGTGCAGGGTTTCTCTGACTCCGTGATGAGCTTCGCGGGTGCGGGTGGCGGACTCGTCGCGGGTGTGATTCTGGCCGCCGTCGGATACGGCATGTTGAGCGTCTGCGTGATTCTGCTTGTCGTCGCAGCTGCCGGAGCATCGGTATTGACGCGGGCGCGTTCATCCAACGCCTAAAATCAAGGTCGTGCCTACACGACTCTCACAACTTTTCTTGCGCACGTTGCGCGATGACCCGGCCGACGCCGAAATTGCGAGCCACAAGCTGCTCGTTCGCGCCGGGTACATTCGACGTCAGGGTCCGGGCCTCTTCGCGTGGCTGCCGCTCGGCATGCGCGTCAAGGCCAAAGTTGAAAAGGTCGTTCGCGAAGAGATGACGGCGGCGGGTGCGCAGGAAGTTCACTTCCCCGCGCTGCTGCCAAAGGAACCGTACGAAGCCACCGGTCGCTGGGAAGAATACGGAGACGGCATCTTCCGCCTGAAAGACCGCAAAGACGCCGATTACTTGCTCGCGCCCACGCACGAAGAAGTTTTCACGCTCATGGTGAAGGACCTCTACTCGTCCTACAAAGACCTGCCGCTCACGATTTACCAGATCCAAGACAAGTACCGCGACGAAGCCCGTCCGCGTGCGGGCCTCCTGCGCGGGCGCGAATTCACAATGAAGGACGCGTACTCGTTCGACGCCACCGATGAGGGGCTCGTCGCGAGCTACCAGGCGCAGCGCGATGCCTACGAGCGCATCTTCAGCCGCCTCGGACTCGACTACGTGATTGTGAAAGCGGATGCCGGCGCCATGGGTGGTTCGCGCTCCGAGGAGTTCCTGCACCCAAGCCCCGTGGGCGAAGACAGCTTTGTGCGCACTGA
>CAZYYL010000008.1:16441-17459 GCA_964651425.1 uncultured Microbacteriaceae bacterium
CCGTGGTTCCCGATGCGATTGCGCTCGACGGACTGCCGCCGGCCAAGGTCTTCGCCTCGCCGAACACCCCGACCATCGACTCGCTCGTCGACTTCGTCAATGCGAACCACCCCCGAGCGGATGGTCGTGCGTGGGTTGCCGGTGACACACTCAAGAACGTCGTGCTCGCGCTGACCCACCTTGACGGTTCTCGTGAGCTCATCGCGGTCGGCCTCCCGGGTGACCGCGAAGTTGACCTCGCTCGAATTGAGGTTGCTTTCGCCCCCGCTGAAGTTGAAGCGGCAACGGAAGCCGATTTCGCCAAGAACACGGCACTCGTCAAGGGGTACATCGGACCCTGGTCTGACTCCGGACCCGTACTCGGTGAGACCGGCACGTCGAAGATTCGGTTCTTCGTTGACCCACGCGTTGTCGACGGCACGGGCTGGATCACCGGTGCGAACGTGCACGAGAAGCACGCGCTTTACGTGACAGCCGGCCGCGACTTCGTCGCCGACGGCGTCATCGAGTGTTCTGAAGTTCGTGCGGGTGACCCCGCGCCCGACGGATCAGGCCCCGTGGAAATCGCGCGCGGCGTCGAAATTGGCCACGTGTTCCAGCTCGGCCGCAAGTACGCCGAAGCACTCGGGCTCAAGGTGCTCGACGAGAACGGCAAGCTCGTCACCGTCACCATGGGCTCGTACGGCATCGGTGTCACGCGCATTGTCGCCGTCATCGCCGAAGCGAACCACGATGACAAGGGTCTGGTCTGGCCGCGCGAGGTGTCGCCGTTCGATGTGCACGTCGTTGCCACGGGCAAAGACGATTCCGTCTTTGAGATTGCGGAAGACCTCATCGCCGGTCTCGAGTCGCACAACCTCGACGTGCTCTATGACGATCGCCAAAAGGTGTCACCCGGCGTCAAGTTTGGGGATGCCGAAATCATTGGTGTGCCGATCATTCTCATCGTGGGTAAGGGCGCAGCCGAGGGTCTTGTCGAACTCTGGGATCGCCGAACTGGCGAACGCACGGAGCTTGC
>CAZYYL010000009.1:0-3134 GCA_964651425.1 uncultured Microbacteriaceae bacterium
CCGAACGGCTTGTACAGCAGAATCGACCACAGCGTGAGCCCGAAGAAGATGGCCGACGTGATCTGGAAACTGCGTGAGAACGCCTTTGTCAAAATCGGAACGAGTAGTAAAAGCAGGCAGAAGCCCGCGAAGAGACCTTGGGCCCCAATGTTGTGCAAAATCAAAAACTGGTCGACGGGGAAAACGCCAACGAACATGAACGCCACTCCGATAATCATCATCAGTGTGCGGATTACCCCAACGCGGCGACCCGGGCGGTCGATGCCGCTCAACGCCACAATCTCGAACAGGTCACGTGTGAGGTAATCGGCCATCGTGGTCAGCACAACGCCCGAAAGCGTAATGGTGATGTTGAAGGCGAGCGCAGACAGCGGGTCACCGAGGCCCGACCCGAGGAAACTGAAGTTAACTTTCCACCACAGCGGGTTTTGCGCCGTGAGCATGCTGCCCAGCACACCCGTGAACAAGAAGAGTGTGAGCAGGGTCGACACGGTTTCGGTCGTCACGTTGCTCGCGATCGTGAACAACATGTACCCAGCGACGGCGGCTGAGACCGCGACGATGAGTACGCCCGATGAGCGCTGAACGAGCATCCCGGTGAACGCGGCCTGGAACACGTAGAACAATCCTGCTGCGAGCAGGTACGTCACAAACGCACCGGTCAACGTCAAGGCGACGACATTAACGGATGCGCGGAATCGGTGGGTCCTATGCCACGCGTTGCGCAACGCGTCGCGACGTGACGCACGAATGTAGCCGAATGCGAACGAGGGGATGCCCACCAACGTGCATGTCCACGCCGCGAGATACCCCACCGAACCCTGCCCGAAAAGAGCCATTTGCGACAGGTTCAACGACAGCAGTGCCGTCACAAGACCGACGACCGCGGCGATGCCGCCCACAATGAGGGCAACGCCTTCGGTCTTCGATTGCTCTCGTCGAGCTAGGGATTCGTGTGCAGTCACGGAAACGAAACTACTTGAGGATGCGGATGAGCTTGCGATTCACGAACTCTTCGATCCCGAAGCGGCCGAGTTCGCGGCCGAAACCGGAACGCTTCACGCCACCGAACGGAAGCTCGGGGCTGTCGAGTCCGACGCCGTTCACGTAGACCATGCCCGCTTCGATCTGGTCGGCAACGCGCATGACCTGCGCCTTGTCGGTCGAGAAGAGGTACGAGCCGAGCCCGAAGGGCGTGTCGTTCGCGAGCGCCACAGCTTCGGCTTCGTTTGCGACTTTGTACACGAGAGCGACGGGGCCGAAGAACTCTTCGTGGTGCGCATCCATCTTCGGTGTAATGCCCGTCAGCACAACACTCGAGAAGTAGGTGCCGTCACGGTCGCCGCGAGCAGCAACGTGTGCGCCCTGGGCAACCGCACGTGAAACCTGCTCGTCGAGGTCGTCGGCAGCACCGGCGGAGGACAGCGGACCAAGGTACGTGTCGTCATCCATCGGGTTGCCCGGAACAGACGCCAGCAGCGCAGCCGAGAACTTCGACAAGAACTCCTCGTACAGACCCTCGATGACAATAAAGCGCTTGCCGGCGTTGCACGCCTGACCGTTGTTGTCGTTACGTGCGGCGACAGCCGACTCGACAGTCGCATCCATGTCGTCCGTGCTCAGCAGGATGAATGGGTCAGAGCCACCGAGTTCGAGTACGACCTTCTTGAGGTGCCGGCCGGCGAGCTCAGCGACGGCAGCGCCGGCACGCTCGGAACCGGTGAGGGAAACGCCCTGCACGCGCGGGTCGGCGATGATTGTCGCGATTTGCTTCGAGTCGGCATAGAGGTTCTGGTACGCACCGGCAGGGAAGCCCGCGTCGACGAAGATCTTCGCCATGGCTGCGGCCGACTCGGGGCATTGCGACGCGTGCTTGAGCAGGATCGTGTTGCCGAGAACAAGGTTCGGGCCGGCGAAACGCGCGACCTGATAGTAAGGGAAGTTCCACGGCATGATGCCGAGCAAGACACCGAGCGATGAGCGACGGATGAAGGCCTCGCCTTCACCTTCGAACTCGGCGATTTTCTCGTCGGCGAGGAACTTCTCGCCGTTCGTTGCGTAGAACGAATAGATGTCGGCGGTGAAGTCGACCTCGCCGAGTGCCTGCGCAAGGGGCTTACCCATCTCGCGAACGATGATCTCGGCGAGTTCTTCGCGACGCTCGCGGTGCAGACCTGCGACCTTTTCGATCAGTGCGGCGCGCTCGGCTACGCTCGTGCTTTTCGACCATGTCTGGTGAGTCTCATGCGCGAGCTCAACAGCTTTGGCGACTTCGGCATCCGTGGTCTGCGCGAAAGGCGCGCTCTTCTCACCGGTTGCCGGGTTAGTTACGACGTACGTGCTCATTGCCACTCCTTCGTGAAACGTTGCTTTTTCAGATTACTTCGTTGGATGGTCGGACCCATCCAGCGAAAGAGAATTAGTGCTGCTTCGGGGCGTCTTCGCCACGCAGCTCTTCGACCTGCGCCTCGAACATCTTCGCGAGCTTGTCCATTGCGTCGTATTCGGGTGACCCCGGGCCAGGCGCTCCCGTGCGCTGATAAGCGGCGGGACGTTCTCTCGGCGACGACTCTTTGTTGGACACTGCGAGCTCCTCTTATTTAAGAGACGGAATGACTCAAGGATAAGCGAGAGAACGGATGTGCGTGGCGACCGTAGCGCGATAGCGCAGAGTGAGTCAGACTTGCCCCGAGCCCTCCCTCCGAGGGCACGCAGAGAAAGAAGTCATCAATGGCACGCAAAGTTCGATCAGAAGACGAACAAATTACCCGCCTCCGCACGTACAACATCGTCGCCGGAGCAGTGCACCTGCTTCAGGGTGCCGTGTTCCTGTTCGTCCTCACCAAGCTCAGCTCGCAGGTCATGTTCCCCGTGACCGTCGACTACATGACCGGTCCTCCCGGAGTCGACCTCCCCACCGAACGCGTGACACTGTTCGAGGTCAACCTCGGCCTCGGCGTTGTCGCGTTCCTGTTCCTGTCGGCGTTCTTCCACTTCCTCATCTCGTGGCCGGGTGTCTTCAACCGCTACGCAGCCGGACTCAAGAAGAACCACAACTACTTCCGCTGGACCGAGTACTCGCTGAGCTCGTCCGTCATGATTTGGTTGATTGCCCAACTCACGGGAGCAACGGA
>CAZYYL010000009.1:3234-13691 GCA_964651425.1 uncultured Microbacteriaceae bacterium
CGCTGAGCTCGTCCGTCATGATTTGGTTGATTGCCCAACTCACGGGAGCAACGGACGTCGGTGCGCTCTTCGCGATCTTCGCGGTGAATGCATCCATGATCATGTTCGGCGCACTGCAGGAGAAGTATGAAGTTCCGGGAAACAAGAAGTTCCTGCCGTTCATCTTCGGCTCGATGACGGGCATCGTGCCCTGGATCATCATCATGATTCTGACGCTGCAGCCCGGTTCGACCAATGCGGCCGAAGTACCCGGATTTGTCATCGGAATCATCGTGTCGCTGTTCGTGTTCTTCAATACATTCGCCATCAACCAGGCGCTGCAATACCGCCAGGTCGGCGGATGGCGCAGCTACCTCCGCGGCGAGCGCATGTACATCACGCTGAGCTTGGTCGCCAAGAGCGTACTCGCGTGGCAGGTCTTCTCAGGTGCACTTGTGCCGCTGTTCGTCAGCTAAGACGCGCCTGAGCTGACCTACCCACCAACGGGCCGGCTCACCAACATCAGTAGGTCGTCGCGACAACTCGTCGCGGCGGCCTACTTTTCGTAGTTGAGACCGACCTTGTTGCGGTACGCCATGACTTTGGAACGCATGCCAATGCCGCAGACGCCGACCATCTGACCGTCGCGGTAATAGCCGTATATGCAGTCCCCGCCGACTTCGCCCTCGATGAGTTCGATGTCGAGACCCTGGTCGAACAATCCGTATGCCAAGAGGCTCACCTCAAACTGGTCACTCCAGAAGCTCGGGATGGGCGCGAACGGCTTTGCGAGTTCGGCCGCGTGCGCATCCGTATCGTCACCGTGCTGCAGTGCAATCTGCTTGCCGACCTTACGCGCCATTTCGGTCGGGATGTTCCAGTGCTCCACGCGACGCGTTTTCGGGTCGAACTGCGGAATCGGAAAGCGTGCGACGTCACCGATCGCGTACACATCAGGCCACGGGGTGCCGTTCTCGCGCAGCGCGTGCAGCGTCTCGTTGACGTGCACACCCGACTCAATGTCGATGTCGTTGTTTTCGAGAAACTCGACGTTCGGCAGCGAGCCAAGGGCCTCGATGACAATTTCGCACGGGATGCGCTCGCCATTGTCGAGCACCACTCCCGCCACGCGGCCATCCGGTCCGCCCTCTATCGATTCGAGCTTCGCGTTGTTGAGAAACGTGACACCGTGCGCTTCGTTGCGACGCATCACATCTGCGGCGAGCTGCTGACCGAGGGGGCGCAACATTGGCACGGGGCCTTTGCCCACAACCGTGACGTGACAGCCAAGCTTGGTTGCCGTCGCGGCGGCCTCGCAGCCGATGAATCCTGCGCCGTAAACCACAACGCGAGTTCCGGGCGTGAGTTCAGCGCGCAAGCGCATCGCGTCGTCGAGCGTGCGAATCGCGTGCACCCCGTGCTCGGGTTGTCCCGGCAGGTTGAGTCGCCGCGGGCGCAACCCGGTGGCGATGATCAGCGAGCTGTAGTCGATGGTTGTGCCGTCGGCGAGGCGCACGTTGTGCGCATCCAGATCAGCACCGACAACGGCGTTGCCCAAAACCCATTCGACGTCGTCGAGCACATCGGAAATCGGGAAAGCCACGGCAGCGTGGCTCACGTCTTCGGCGAGTACTTCTTTCGACAGCGGCGGGCGGTTATACGGTGCGTGCGGTTCGTCGCCAATGACGACCAGACGACCTGTGTATCCGCTCTTGCGTAACGTCTCTGCGGTGCGCAGACCTCCCATGGAGGCACCGACGATGACGACAGGGTTCGACACGAGAACTATTTCGCGCGACTAAAGAGCGTCGATTACTCGACGAACGAAATCGCCTGCATCGGACAGATGTCGATGGCGCGCTGGATGTTCTCCTGCTCGCTGTCATCTGCGGTGTGCTCGTATTCGAGCTTGTCGTTCTCGTTCAGACGGAACACCTCGGGTGCGTCGAAGACGCACTGGCCGTAGTGCTGGCACTTGTCCATGTCTACGTGAATCTTGAGCATTAGTTTTTCTCCTCAACGGTTGATGGGTACAGGTCTTTTGACGGCGTGCGGATCCCGCGGAACTCCCAGTCTCCACCGAGTGCGGTCGAAACGACCTCTTCACTTTCGGTGGGTTGAGCGCCGACGTCGGTGCGGATGGGCGTCGGGCCTTCGACGATGTGGTTGGTCAAGCGTCCCAGGCCTTCGACCTCCACCTCGACGATGTCGCCGGGGAAAACCGGGCGCGAGAACGCGGGCGTGCCCGAGAACAACATGTCACCCGGCACGAGCGTAATCGTGCGCGCAATGTCGGCAACGAGGTAGTGCATGTCCCACTCCATGTTGTCGGTGTTGTCCTCTTGCTTGACCTCGCCGTTCACGTACGTGCGAATCACCTTGTTCTTGAAATCCCAATCGGTCACGAGACCTGGACCAACGGGAGCGAGAGTGTCGCTGCCCTTGACGCGCAGCATCGAGCCGGCATCCGTGTCACGAAAATCGTGCAGACCGTAGTCGTTGCCCACCGTGTAACCGGCGATGTATTCGCCCGCTTCCGCCGGCGAAATGTTGCGGCACGTTTTGCCAATCACGATGACGATTTCGCCCTCGTAGTTGAGCCACTTGCATCCGGCCGGTCGCACGATCGCACCCTTGTGTGAGTTGAGCGCGGTAATTGGCTTGTGAAAGTACGTCGGCGCCGACGGGAGTTTCGTCATGAACTCTTTCGTACGGCTGTCGTAGTTCAAGTGAACGGCGATGATCTTCGTCGGTTCTGCCGGGGCAAGATGCTGTGCATCCTCGATAGCAATTCGACGCCCGTCGGGCGCGACGAGGGTTTCGCCTTCACGAACGACCTGCACCGGATAACCATCGAGCAGGATGCGGCGGTATTCGGTCATCGCGCGAGCACCATGTCCTTCGGTGCCGGGTAGCCGCCTTCGGGACGCGGAAAGTAGATGTGCACCTGTCCGGTGCCCACCGAGTTCTCGTACTCCGAGTACATCTCGCCCTTCGCGGTGAGCGCCTCTTCGCCGAGGGCGCCGACCATCGTGAGGTAGTGCGAGAAGTTGGCTTCGGGCTTGAACTTCTTGAACTCGGGCATCGTCTCGAGCACGCGAGCGTGATCGCCGGCCTTGAACCACTCGATGCGCTCTTCGTCGGCGGCGCGAGCCTCCGGCGAGAAGATGTGCTTCGGGTCGCTCGCCTCGTGCTGACGCAGTTCGCGCAACGGATAGAACGTGTGCGAGAGTGCGCCGGATGCGAGCAACACAACCTTGCGGTTCGAATCACGAATCGCTTCGCCGAGTGCGCGGCCCGCGCGCAAGAAGTCATCCGTGGTTGCCGTCTGGCAGACAGACACGCTGACCCAGCGCTTGTCGTCCATGCCCTTGCCCAGGTAGTCCCACAGGTTGACGGTCGCGTACATGATCGGCAGGTACGGGTCGTCAATCGGGGTGATCCACGTGCCGTTCTTCTCGTCGTACTTCGTGACCGACTCCGCGAGCTCGCGGTCACCCAAGAACGAGTAGGGAATCTGGCTCATGCCACGCGGCAGCTCTTCGGCCGTGTATTTGCCTTCGCGCTTGTCGTGTGAGGTGATGACGAACTCCACGGTCGTCGCCCAGTGGCTGTCAAGCACGATGACTGTGTCGTAGTCAAGCTTTTCCATCACCTCCGTGCGGAAGCGCTCGAAACCGGGGACCAGCGAAATCTCTTTGCCGTCGTTGAGCTCGTAACGAACATCCTTTGGCAACATCACTGTGGGAACGTGCGCGAGAATCGCGGCACCAACTACTTCACCCATTGCTATTCCTTCCAACCATTTGGAGACACGACGGTGTTCTTTACATCGGCGTAGAAATCGAATGACCACGTGCCACCGTCACGGCCGATGCCCGACTTCTTCGAGCCGCCGAACGGTGCGCGCAGGTCGCGAACGAAGAAGCAGTTCACCCA
The DNA here is from genome assembly GCA_964651425.1 of uncultured Microbacteriaceae bacterium. Classification (GTDB taxonomy): domain Bacteria; phylum Actinomycetota; class Actinomycetes; order Actinomycetales; family Microbacteriaceae; genus RFQD01. Next base: position 7,153 of record CAZYYL010000009.1, read on the forward strand.
GATTGTGCCGGCAACGAGTACATCTGTGATCTTCTTCGCGTGGTCCTTGTTGCCCGACACGACGACAGCTGCGAGACCGAACTCGGTGCCGTTGGCCCGCTCGATGACTTCTTCGTCGGTCTTAAACGTCATCATCGTAAGAACCGGTCCGAAGATTTCTTGACTGACAACTTCTGAACCCGGCGTCGGTTCGAGCACGAGAGTCGGTGTGAAGTACAGTCCACCGAGTTCTTCGTTGGGCTTGCCACCCCAGACAATGTTCTGTCCCTCGGCGGTCGCGCGGTCGACGAATCCCTTGATGCGGTCGAAGTGCACCTGGTGAATCTGCGGGCCGATGTCGGTGTTCTCGTCACGCGGGTCGCCTTGGCGAATCTTGCTAGCGCGCTCCGCGAATTTTGCCTGAAATTCCTCGGCGACGGACTCGTGCACGAAAATGCGCGTTCCCGACAGGCAGACCTGGCCCGCGTTGTCGTATTGCTCAACGGCGATTTCAACGGCGAGGTCGAGGTCGGCATCCCCCAGCACAATCATTGGGCTCTTGCCACCGAGTTCGAACGAGCACGGCGTGAGGTTGTCGGCGGCCGCACGCGCGATGACCTTGGCGGTGGGCACCGAACCTGTGAATGAAATGCGTGAGATTCCGGGATGCGCCACCAACGCGGCACCCGCTTCTTTTCCGTATCCCTGCACGACGTTGAACACGCCCGCCGGGATGCCCGCTTTGACGGTCAGATCGGCGAAGAAGGATGCGCTGAGCGGTGTCCACTCGGCCGGCTTCAAAATCACTGTGTCGCCGGCGGCGAGCGCGGGGCCGATCTTCCACGTCGCGAGCATGAGCGGAGCGTTCCACGGCGTGATGAGTGCGGCAACACCCGACGGGTCCCAGCTCACGTTGTTCGTATGTCCGCGCGTTTCAAACGGCTCGTGGTGCAGCTCGTTCATCGCCCAGTCGGCAAAGAAGCGGATGTTCATCGCCACGCGCGGCATCACTCCGCGTCGGTGTGAGCGCAACAACGAACCGTTGTCCATCGTTTCGAGCTGCGAGAGCGTCTCGTTGTTCTCTTCGACGAGGTCGGCAAGTTTGTGCAGGAGTTCGCCACGACCCTTGGGCCCAAGTGCAGCCCACGCGGGGAACGCAGCGCGAGCGGCCTCGACGGCCTGATCAACTTCAGCCTGACCACCACGAGCAATCTCGCCGAGGAACGTGCCGTCAATGGGCGAGGTGTTCGTGTACGTCTCCGCCGACGCAACGCGCTTCCCGCCGATGAAGTGGCGGGTGTCGATGTCGGCACCGGCAACGCTAATCGTGCTCATAAGCGGGCTACCTCACATCGTCGTGGAATGGTCGCAGAAACCCTGCGAAAAGAATCATTCGTATACTAATGATTATCGGTACGATGTGAAAGTCAATACTTAGCCGTGCTGGATTTTTCGAAAGAGCCCGCCTCATGACCTCAACGCTTCGCCCCCGCATCGCGATTCTTGCCCGCTTCGCCGAGTCGACCTCGGCCACGCGCTACGCCGCAATCGTCACCGCTCGCCGTCTGGCCGAAGCGGTCTGGGCTGCCGGTGGCGAACCGCTCACCATGTTGGCCGCAGCCGGTCCGGCCGGCACCGACTGGGCCGATCGCCTTCACGGAATCGACGGCGTGCTCATGCCCGGTGGCGCCGACATCAACCCGAGCTCGTACGGGCAGTCCATCTCGAGTGAGCACGTCTACGACGTCGACGACCTCGCTGATGAGGCCGACATCTCATTGGTGCGTTATGCGCTGAGCGCGGGCATCCCGGTGCTCGCAATTTGTCGCGGACTACAGATCACGAATGTGGCCCTCGGTGGCACATTGATTCAGCACATGGATGTTCCCCACCAGCACCACGTCGCACCCGTGACCATCAACGCCTACGTTGACGAACTTGGACTCTCGTCGCCCACGGTCGAAGCGAGCTGCTACCACCACCAGATGATTGACCAGGTCGCGCCCGGCCTCGAAGTTATCGGTCGTTCGGCCGAGGGTTATGTCGAAGCCGTGAAGATGGATGCTCCCGCCTGGGCCTTCGGAGTGCAGTGGCACCCCGAAGACAACTACGACTCGAACGCACCGCAGTTCGACCTGTTCAAGCGATTCGTGGCCGAGTCAGCGAAGGCCCGCTAGTCGGGCTGACTATCCTTCGATCTTCGCCGTAATTGCACGAAGCATGTCGGCGAGCGATGTGCGCTGATTCTTCGCGACGGGCGAGACGACCTCAACCTCTTGCTTGTTGAACTTCGGAAACAGGTCCGCCATCAACTTCTCGCCTTCGGGCGTGAGCGTGACGAGCACCAAGCGGCCATCCTCTGCTGACCGCGAGCGCTGAGCGAGGCCGCGCTTTTCGAGGGTACTGAGCACGCCCGTGAGTGTCGCCTTTGAGATTCCCGCTTCGCCCGCGATCTCACGCGTCTCCGCCGGCTCCCAAATCCACGTGACCCAAAGCACGACAAACGCGGTCCAGCTGAGACCACTCGCGGCGAGCACATTGCGCTCGAAGTGGTTACGCACGGCGCTGGCCGCACGAAAGAGGTTCGACATGATGGCCATCGCCTCGAAGTCGAGCTCCATATGGCTCAGACGATTCTCGACGCGCGCTTCGGTTTCCGCGAGGGTGTGGCTACCAGTCATGTTGTCCTCAAACTCTCCTCCGCCATTCTGAAGTACAGACTTGACGCAACACGGAAGCCCGCACGTATTATTGACTATATTGTTCGTATCCAAACAATCTCGATGAGGAGATCCACCATGGCATCCCGTTCACTTGCCGACCTGGACCAGTTCGACCACGGAGCCCCGTGGGATCTGTTCGCTGACCTGCGCGAAAATGCACCCGTCAACTGGAGCGACGAAACGGATGGTGGCCACGGCTTCTGGTCCGTGATGAAGTACCACGACATCGTCAAGGTTCTTCGCGACCCCGACACCTTCACCAGCAGCCACTTCACAAACCTTGAAGAACTGGATGCGGACCAAGAAGAAGCACGTCGCTCACTGCTCGATTCCGACGGTGTTCGCCACCGCGCACTCCGCCGTCTCTTGCAGAACGAGTTCACGCCGAACAACGTCGCCAAGTACGAAACCTTCCTTCGCGGTTTGACCGCCACCACGCTTGACTCGGCTTTCGCCAAGGGTGAGTTCGACTTCCTCGCTGATGTTGCGGCCGACTTCCCGATTCGCGTGCTCGCACGCCTGCTTGACATCCCCGACACCGACATCGAGAACATCATCAAGTGGGGCAACGCGATGATCGGGTCAAGCGACCCCGAACTCACGCAGATGCTCCCGACCGACGCGGAGAGTGAGAAGTACCGTCTCGTTCCTTTCAGGTCGCCGGCCGCCCTAGAAGTATTCGCCTACGGCGACGAACTTCGTCGTCAGCGCCTTGGCCGCAACGGCACCGACCTCGTCTCGACGATGATCAACCAGACACCGATGGATGGTGTCCCGTTGTCAGACAATGACTTCCACACCAACTTCTTGCTGCTCATCGTCGCCGGTCACGAAACGACTCGTCAGACCATCGCACACACGATGAACAACCTCATCGAGAACCCGCAAGTCATTTCGTACTTGCAGGAGAACCCACAGGACATCCCGTGGGCCGTCGAAGAGTTCCTCCGTTACGCCAGCCCGATTTACCACTTCCGGCGCACGGCGACCAAAGACGTCGAATTCGGCGGCCAGAACATCAAGGAAGGCCAGAAAGTTGTCGTCTGGTTCGCTTCGGGCAACCGCGACCCCGAAGTCTTCAAGGACCCGAACAAGATGGACCCGACCCGCATGCCGAACGAGCACATGACGTTCGGTCGCGGTGGCCCCCACATGTGCCTCGGCAATGCGTTGGCCCGTATCGAGCTCATCATCATGTTTGAAGACCTCATCGGTCGTATCGACAAGATGGAGCGCACCGCACCGCTCGACTATGTGCACTCGAACTTCATCCACGGCATCAAGTCGATGCCGGTCAAAGTCACGCTGCGCTAATCGACAGTTTTCCAGGCCTCCACGCACTGGTTACACGAATAAGGACTCCGCCGAGGCGGGGTCCTTATTCGTTAGGGTCTAGACGAGTTTCGCAACTCGCGTCAGGAACGCGTCGATCAAGTCGTACGTGCGCTTCTCCCCCGCAGCGTCATAGGCGCGCGTCTGCGCCTCCATCACATCAGGGTCTTGGCCGTCTGCAATGACGAGTTCGCGACCATCCGTCTCGAGCCATCCGACGAGGGCGTGTGAGTCGAGTTCGGGGTGAAACTGAAGACCGAGCGAACGCTCAATGGTGAACGCCTGTGGCGCAATCGGGTTGCGCGCAATCTCCGTGGCACCCGGTGGCACCGTGAACTCGTCGTAGTGAAACTGGAACCAGGGACCGTTTCCGACAAGCGTCTCATCGTCGCTCCAAATACTCTTCCATCCGATTTCAGGATGATCCCCGCGAGCAACCGATCCACCCAAGGCCCTCGCCATGAGTTGACCTCCGAAGCAGATGCCGAGCACGGGGCGTCCGGCTTGCACTCGTGTGCGGCACATCTCGAGCTCGGGCTCGAGCCAGCGGCCGATGCACGCGTCGTCCCACGCTCCCCACGGAGCGCCGAGATAGACAACGAGGTCGTAGTCGCGTTCATCCGGGAACTGAACCTCAACGTTTGGCTCACGGAACTTTTCTTCGGGCACAACCAAGAACTCGGTGATCTCGAAACCGTGATGTTCGAGGCGACGACCGACCGGGCCAGTGGGGCTCAAGTGGTCGTGCTGTACAACTAGGGCTTTCACTGCGCACCCTTCGATAAGGAGAATGAGTAAAGAATAGGCAACGAGCGGTGGCGCTGAGCGCGACGGCTCGATAATATTCGTTAGTACCCTAACGATACTGTTCGGTAACCAAACTTGCCACAAAGGAGTTGCAATGGTTCACGATCTTGCGAAGCTGCGAGACGACCTCGGTGAACGAGGGATTGACGTTCTTCGCGTCATGTTCTCTGACGTTTTGGGCATTCCCCGCTCGAAAGACATCCTGGTTAGCCAGCTCGACAAGGCCGCGCACAACGGCCCGGCATTCAGCCAGGGCGTGTGGACCACCACGACCGGCGGCGAGTTCCACGAGGCGAACGGCATCGCGAATGATGGACTGCAAGACTTCTTCACCAAGATTTTGCCGCGCACGATTTCGCCACTCGCGTGGGAACCCGGTGTGGCCTATGTCGTCGGTGACGCGTTCAACCCTGATGGCAAGCCGAACATGATGTCGCCGCGCTCGGTGCTCGAGAAGGTCATCGAGTCATACAAGAAGCTCGGCCTTCACCCGGTGGTGGGCCCAGAGCTCGAGTTCTACATTTCAACGCAAGACGAACTCGGAAAATACTCCCGGTCGCTCAGCCAGACGGGTCGCGTCTACATGACCGGGACGCTCGTCGACCCCGACGGTGACTTCCTGTACCTGATGCGCATGCTCGACAACCTCAACATCGGTGCCTTCGCCGGTAACCACGAGTTCAGCCCCAGCCAGTACGAGATCAATCTGTGGCACAGCGAAGCGCTCGACGCTGCCGACCGCACCTTCTTCTTCAAAACGGCCGTCAAAGACATCATCGCCAAGCGCGGCAAGCACGCCACGTTCCTCGGCAAGCCGTGGAGCGACGAAGGCGGATCGGGTTTCCACCTGCACTTCTCGGTCACAAACTCCGACGGCATCAACCAGATGCACGACGGGCGCGGAAACCTTTCGGCCGCAGCGAAGATGATCATCGCGGGCATCACCAAGCACGCCAACGCTCTCACGGCGTTCACCAACCCCACCATCAACGCGTTCAAGCGACTAGGACCCGACACGCTCGCTCCGTACCGTTCGAACTGGGGCTATGACAACCGCTCGTGCATGGTGCGCGTTCCGCCGGAGCGCGGACAGGGCACACGCCTCGAGATCCGCGTGGGCGACGGTGCGGCGAACCCGTACCTCGTCATCGCCGCGATTCTCGCTGCCGGCCTCGACGGAATCGTGAACGAAATGGAGTGCCCGCCCGACGCCGTGGGCATGGCCTACGACAACGAAGGGGCACCGATTCTGCCGCAGACGTTTGCCGAAGCGCTGGATGCTCTCGAAGCCGACACCGCCCTCACCGAGCAGCTCTCACCTGAGCTCATCAACGTGCACATGGTGCTCAAGCGTGACGAGATCAAGCGCTACGAGGAGTCGGTCAAGGACCCATCGACGCGTGAGGTCACTGACTGGGAGATCACGGAGTACGCAGCTGCGTACTAGCCACGACGCCACAGAAAATGCCTCGGTCTCGTTGACCGAGGCATTTTCTGTTGACGCTAGATCTTCGGGTTTGATCCCAGGTCGGCCACAAGCGTGCCACCATTGAAGGTCGTTCCGACCTCACGGAAGTAGCCGCCCAGAATCTTCTCGACCGGCAGGATCGAGCCGAGCTCGTCCCACTGTGAGTCGCCGAGTTTGAGTTCGGCGGTGCCGCCCCACGCCTGACCGAGGTCGAGGTCGACGCCACCCAT
>CAZYYL010000009.1:13791-16825 GCA_964651425.1 uncultured Microbacteriaceae bacterium
CGGCTGTGCAGCATCTTGTGTCCGTTGACGAATCCGTTGCTCTCAACCGGGCCAGTCAGCGTGACCTTGAGCGATGCGAGACGGTGGTCGTACGCCGAGAGGCTCGCGCCGAATTTTGCGCCGGCTTCGAGCCGAGGAGTTGCCTTGCCGCGGTTGTACACGCGGGTGGCGTGCATCGAACCGAGCTTCTTCGGATAGCCCTGGAACCACCCGCGGGCCATCGCGAAGTCCTTCGTCACCCAGATGGCAACGCAGCGGCTATAGGTCACGCCTTCGTACTTGCAGCGCACCACGACGAACGTCTCCATGTACTGCGAGCGGTCGGGGTCGAGCAATTCCTCGAAGTCATTACTGCAGGACTGCCAGTCGGCCCAAATCAGAGCGACGGCTCCGGGATGCTCGTCCGCGAGCTCCAGCTCCGGCGGCAAGATTGCGCGCACATTGGCTGGGTCGGTCAAGTATTCGACCGTGAGAAGTGTGCCCGAATAGTGCCAGGGCATGTCCGGGATGATCGCACTCTTGCCCGTCGGGGTCTTCGGCGCCAAGAAGCCTTTTAGTTCACTCATGAGACAAGAGTGTATAGGTCATTCGCATACGAACGATAGTGCGAGATCTCGCGAGCTCCGTCACGATTCTGGCGAATATATTCCACATTTTGTCGACGTTAGTTATAGGTTTGGAGTTGCCTTGCTGGCGTTTCATTGGCAAGGTAGGAAAAGTCGTTTACATCCAAACGATTTGTATTGAACTCAATGAGGAGATCACATATGTCATCCACTGTCGATAAGAAGAAGGGTGGCGGCCTGACTAAGGGTCGTCTGGGTGTTTTCGGCATCGTCTTCTTCGTCGTCGCCGCTTCGGCCCCCATGGCGGGTATGACGGGAACTGTTCCAGTCGCTACAGTCATTGGATCCGGCACGGCCGTCCCCGGCGTCTTCGTGTTCGTCGGAATCATCCTGTTGCTCTTCAGCGTCGGTTTCACCGCCATGAGCCACAAGGTCACCAACGCTGGTGCCTTCTTTGCTTATGTCGGCAAAGCGCTCGGGGTCAACATGGGTGTGGCGTCGTCGTTCGTGTCGTCGCTCGCGTACATGACCGTGCAGTTCTGCATCTACGGATTCTTCGGCGCGGTCATGGCCGGCACCATGGCATCACTCGGACTCACTCTCCCGTGGTACGTCTGGACGCTCATCGCGATGGTGCTCGTCACCGTTCTCTCGCTGCTGCGCGTTGACGTCGGCGCGAAGTTCCTCGGTGTGCTCACCTCGCTCGAGGTTCTCTCGATGCTCATCACTGCCATCGCGATTCTCATCAACGGTGGCCCGGAGGGCATCAACTTCCAGGCATCATTCGACCCGTCGCTCGTCTTTGCCGGCGGCATCACCGGTACTGCCGGTATCGCGTTGTCGTTCGCATTCGCATCCTTTATCGGATTCGAATCGACCGCCATCTATGGCGAAGAGGCGAAGGACGCCAAGAACACGGTTCGCAAGGCAACGTACTGGGCCGTCGGCATCATCGCCGGCCTGTTCGCCATCGTGAGCTTCGCCATGATGACCGGTCTCGGCGCATCGAACGCAGTCAACGCAATGGTCGAGAACTCGACAGTTGACGGTGTTCCGCTCGCCAACCCGGCCGCTGTTCTGTTCGGCCTGGCTGACCAGTACGTCGGACCGTGGATGGGCATCCTCATGAACGTGCTCATTCTCACGAGCCTCTTCGCGGGTCTGCTCGCATTCCAGAACGCCGGTGCTCGCTACTTCTTCGCGATGTCGCGTGGTGGCGTTCTTCCGTCGGTGCTCTCGCGCACGAACGGCCGCGGCGCTCCCTCGGGTGGCGTGTGGACGATGACGATTGCTGGTTTGGTCGTCGTTGGCCTTTTCGCTGCGTTCTCGCTCGACCCGATTCTCAACCTGTTCTACTGGCTCTCGGCTGTCGCCGTGCTCGCCATCACCCTGGTCGAGATTCTCGTGTGTATCGCCGTGATCGTGTACTTCGCGAAGAACGAGGGCGCAAATGTGTGGCAGGGCAAGATTGCTCCGGCACTCGCCGCCCTTGGCATGCTCCTCGCGCTGTACCTCATCACCGCCCGCTTCAACCTGCTCGCAGGTACGGCAGCGGATGGCGTCGACCCGTCACTGCCGGAGAGCGCTTTTGCTCTCAGCCCGCTCGGTTGGTTCCTCGTGGCGTTGCCGGTGATCTTCTTCGTGGTTGGCCTGCTCGTCGCAGTGTTCAACAAGAAGGAGAACGCCTCGCTCGTCAACGACATGAGCTAATCGCACAAACAAACGGAAAGTGCCCCGCCGGTCATCCGGCGGGGCACTTCTCGTTTTCGGCTCGGTGCCTAGAGCTTGACGTACGTCGTCTTGAGCTCGGTGTACTTGTCGAGTGCGTGGCGTGACTTGTCGCGGCCGTTGCCCGAGAGCTTGAAACCACCGAACGGCACCGTGAGGTCGCCCTCCTCGTAGCAGTTGACCCAGACGGTGCCGGCGCGGATCCGTCGAGCGAGGCGGTGCACCTTCGACACGTTGGCGGTCCAGAGACCCGCCGCGAGCCCGTAATCGGAGTTGTTGGCCACGCGAATGGCCTCATCATCGTCGGCAACGGTGGTCACCGCGAGTACAGGACCGAACACCTCGTTCTGTGCGAGCGACGAATCGGGAGCAACATCCACGAACACTGTCGGCTCGTAATATGCGCCACCGGCGAGCGCGCCCGCAAGGTCAATCGACGAGCCACCGGTCGCGAGGCGTGAGCCGTCTTCGAGCGCGCGGTCCACGTGAGCTTGAACCTCGGCGCGACGCGACGACGAAGCGAGCGGACCCATCTTCGTCGACGGGTCGAACGGGTCACCCGGGGCGTAGTTCTTGGCGGCCGCGAGGACGCCCGCGATGACCTCGTCGGCGACATCCCGGTGCACAATCAGACGCGAGGGTGCGGTGCACATCTGTCCGGTGTTGAAGAAGATTCCCCAGGCAGCCGTTTCGATGGCGGCCTGAAGGTCTGGAGCGTCGGGGAGGATGATGTTCGGCGA
>CAZYYL010000010.1:0-15153 GCA_964651425.1 uncultured Microbacteriaceae bacterium
GGGTTCGGCTCTCGGCCAGCTCATCGTTGGTGACGGAAACGCAAACGTCGCGTTCCTCGTCTTCAACGACGCGTACGGCACCGGTCTCCGCGACTCGACGGCTAAGGCTGTTGAAGAGGGTGGCGGCACCGTTACGTACGGCAACACTGGCGCAGGTCAGGAATTCCCCCCGGGACAGACCACGTTCTCGGCTGAGGTTACTGCTGCGATCGCTTCCGCTCCGGACGCCATCGTTGTCATCGCCTTCGACGAGACCAAGTCGATCATCCCCGAGCTCATTGCTCAGGGCTGGGACATGTCGAAGGTCTACTTCTGCGACGGTAACACCGGTTCGTTCGAGAAGGACTTCGAAGCTGGAACGCTCCTCAACGCACAGGGTACGATCCCTGGCGCAAAGGCTGAAGGCGCATTCAAGGACAACATGTCGGCATACTGGCTTGCTGTTCAGGGCGAAGAGCTCACTGACTGGTCCTACGGTGCAGAGTCGTACGACGCCACCATCCTTGCCGCTCTCGCAGCGACCAAGGCTGGCAAGACTGACCCCATCAGCATCCAGGCCAACCTGGCTGCCGTCTCCGGTGCAAACGGTGGCGAGAAGTGTGCAACCTACGCAGACTGCGTAGCGCTCATCAAGGATGGCAAGGAAATTCAGTACCAGGGCCCCTCGGCTGTCGGACCGTTCAACAAGAACAACGACCCGTCGTCGGCCTTCATCGGTATCTACAAGTACGACGACAAGAACGTTCCTGTGTGGACGTCGGCCGTCGAGGGCAAGTCCTAATCGCTTGAGATAACCTCACTCGGAACGCCCTCGGCTCGCAAGAGCCGGGGGCGTTCCTCTGTGACCGGCGTGCAAGGGAATGACCGCAGGTATTCCGGCGGCAGGTATTCCGGCGGCGAGCGCGCAACTCAATGAGTCTCCCGGGCACGCAAAAGACCGGCTGGCGCAGGGCCAACCGGTCTGATGCGTTACCGCGGCGAGATCGTCCCGCTCACACGGTCTATTTCTTGCCTGTGACGTCTTTCGCGAGGGTTCCGAGGTACAGCTCGGTCACCTTCGGGTCGTCTGCGAGCTCGCGTCCTGTGCCCGTGTAGGCGTCCTTGCCCTGGTCGAGAACGTATCCGCGGTCACAGATCTGCAGGCAACGACGAGCGTTCTGCTCCACCATGATGACCGAGACGCCCGCCTTGTTGATGCGACGGGTACGGATAAACGTTTCGTCCTGACGAACGGGTGAGAGACCAGCCGAGGGCTCGTCGAGCAGAAGCACCGACGGGTCCATCATCAATGCCCGAGCCATGGCCACCGACTGGCGCTCACCGCCCGAGAGCGAACCAGCGCGTTGTCCGCGACGGTCAGCCAGCACGGGGAAGATGTCGAAGATCTTCTCGAGGCGCTCGTTCAGCAGCTTGGGCTGCTGGAAGATGCCCATCTGAAGGTTCTCTTCAATCGTGAGGCTAGGGAATACGTTGTTGGTCTGCGGAACGAATCCCACACCCATCTGAACGAGCTTGTTGGCCTTGAGTCCGGTGATGTCCTGGCCCTTGAGCGTGACGCTTCCGCCACGAACCTTGACGAGACCGAAGAGTGCCTTGAGCAGAGTGGACTTACCGGCACCGTTCGGGCCGATGATTCCGATGAGCTCACCGGGGTACGCCTCGATCGAGCATCCGTTGAGGATATTCACACCGGGGAGGTAGCCTGCGACGAGATTGTCGGCGCGCAGTACGGCCTCTTGGCCAGCAGCGTTTGTCGTTGCCATGTTGTTGCCTACTTCCGCTTCTTCTTCGCGACGGCTGCCTCTTCGGCGGCCACTTCCTTTTCGATGCGCACGACGGCCGTGTCGGTGAGGAACTTGTCGTCGCCGAGGTCGGTGTCGTGGTGAGCACCGAGATAGGCGTCGATCACGGCTTGGTCGCTCATCACGGTGTCAGCGGGGCCTTCAGCGACCACGCGACCTTCCGCCATCACGACAACCCAGTCAGAGATGTGACGCACCATGTGCATGTCGTGCTCAACGAAGAGCACGGTCATGCCTTCGTCGCGCAGTGCCTGGATGTGTCCGAGGAGCGACTGCGTGAGCGCGGGGTTCACACCAGCCATCGGCTCGTCGAGCATGACCATCACCGGGTCACTCATCAGCGCGCGGGCCATTTCGAGGAGCTTCTTCTGACCGCCCGAGAGGCTGCCAGCGAGGTCATCCTTCTTCTCAAGAAGCTTGAAGCGGTCGAGAAGAACGAGAGCCTTTTCGGTGTTCTCCTTCTCCTGCTTGGCCCAAATCGGCTTGATGAATGCGGCGAAGAAGTTCTCGCCCTTCTGGTCCTGCGCTCCGAGGAGCATGTTCTGCAGCACCGTCAGACGCGAAAGTGCCTTCGTGAGCTGGAAGGTGCGAACCATGCCGTTCTTGGCGACAGCGGCAGCGCTCGTATTGCCGAGCGAGCGACCGTTGAAGACCCACTTTGCCGAGTCCGCGGCCGAGGGGCCACCGATGAGCTTCTTCGCCGTCGACGGCTTGTCGAAGCCCGTGATGAGGTTGAAGAACGTGGTCTTACCGGCACCGTTGGGGCCGATGAGAGCGGTGATGACGCCACGCTGAACCTCGAGGTGATCGACGTCGACGGCCTTAAGTCCACCAAACTGACGACGAACGTTATCGACGGTCAGGATGGGCTCAGGCTTGTGCGAGCCGGGCTTGTGGGGCACGTTCTTCAGTTCGGCACGGAACTCCGCTGCCGACTTGGTGCCCTGTGTGCGGGCAACAGCCTTAGACATTGAAGTTCAGCTCCTTCTTATTGCCGATGATTCCTTGCGGTCGGAAGATCACGAGCAACATGAGGGCGACGCCCACCATGATCCACGAGAACTGTTCCGTCTGCTGAATGTTCATCCACGCGTCGGGAACAACCAGGCGCATGGTGCCCTGGACGAAGAGACGCAGAGCGAAGAACACGATTGAACCGAGGACCGGTCCGAAGATGGTGGCTGCACCACCGAGCAACATCGCCGTCCAGATGAGGAACGTCATGTTGCGACCCATGCCGTCGGGCTGAAGCGACGTGGGAAGAATCCACATCACACCACCGATGGCGCCAAGTACACCACCGACGACGAGCGATTGCATCTTGAACGAGAAGACGTTCTTGCCGAGCGCACGCACGGCGTCTTCGTCTTCACGGATGCTCTTGATGACGCGACCCCACGGGGATCGCATGAGCAGCCAAATGAGAATCGCGAAAACGAACACCATGAACCACGTCACGGCTCGCGACCACCATCCGTTGACGCCGGTGTTGTCGAATTCGAACCATAGGAGAGTGGTCTTGCCATCACCGAAGAGTGACATGTCACTAAACGGGTTGCGGAAGGTTTCACCGGGAAGACCGTTGGAACCACCCGTGATGTCGTTCAGGATGCTCGCGCGGCCAACCATGCGGATGATCTCTGCCGCCGCAATTGTCACGATGGCGAGGTAGTCACCTCGCAGGGTCAGCGTCGGGATACCAAGCAAGAGCGCGAATGCGATGCCCGCGAGAATCGCGATGAAGAACGCCGACCAGAAAGGCAGACCGGAGTTGATGCTGATCGCGTAGCCATAGGCACCGATGAGCATGAAGCCCGCTTGACCCATGTTGAGCAATCCGGTGAAACCGAAGTGCACATTGAGACCAATCGCCGCAATGACAAACGCTGCGGTCGTCGGCAAGATCATGCTCGCCGACATGTCGTAGAGGACCTTGATAATTCCGTCCATGTTCAGTCCTCCTTAGCCGATACGTTCTTTGCGACCGAACAGACCCTGCGGGCGAACCAGCAGGATGATGATCAGCAACAAGAGTGCGGTTGCGTACTTGAAGTCTCCGGGCAGAACCATGTTGGAGAGCTCAACGGTCATACCGATGACGAGCGATCCGACGAGGGCGCCGAAGGCGGTTCCGAGACCACCGAGGGTCACGGCCGAGAACATCAGCAGCAGGAGCTGCATGCCGGTCTGCCAGCTGATGCCGTTGAGCACCAGGCCGAGCATGACACCCGACAGACCCGCGAGGGCCGTTGAGATGATCCAGACCAAACGAATGATGCGGTCGACGTCAATACCCGAAGCCGATGCGAGAGCCGGGTTGTCCGACACCGCACGCGTTGCACGACCCGTGCGCGTGCGCGTAAGGAAGAGTCCGACAGCCGCGAGCACGACAATCGAGATGCCCATTGCCCACAGCGATTCGATCGAAATCGAAACCGGACCCAATGCGACCGTTTCGGGGTTCGCCTTGAGAATACGAATCGTCTTTGCGCCGTAGAAGATCTGGAACGTGTACTGGAGCGCCAGTGCCATACCGATCGTCACGATGATCAGCTGGGTGAGGCTGAGGCCCTTCTTGCGAAGCGGCTTCCAGATCACGACATCTTGCACCCAGCCGGTGAATCCGGTGAGCACGATGACAATCGCGGTCGTGAGGAAGATATTGAGACCCAAGACGTTTGCAAACGTGTATCCGAGCAGACCACCGAGGGTCACCTGCTCAGCGTGCGCGAAGTTCGACAGGCCGGTCGTGCCGTAGATGAGCGAGAGACCGATTGATGCTAGTGCGAGAAGCAGGCCGAGTCGAAGTCCTGAGGCGGACTGTTGAGCGAGGCGTTCCCAGTTGAAGCCGGTCGCGCCGGCTTCCGCATCCGTGCCGCCGGTTGAACCGCCGTCGGTCGCGCCCGAATCGGTGCCGCCGGCGACCGAGAAGACGGCACCCTTGTTGGCACCGAGCGTGATGTCACGCGCCTGGCCGTTCGCCGACTTGAGGGTGACTCCCGCAGGAAGCGTGGTTTCGTCGAGCGTGACGGTGTACGAACCGGAAACAGTGACCGCTGCGTTCCACTTACCGTCGGCGTCGGTCACTGCGGTGATATCCGTGCCGTTGCCCGAGATAACGATCTTGACGCCGGCTCCGACGCCCTTGATTGTTCCGTTGAAACACGCCGTGGATGCGTCAGCAACACAAGGACCTGCTGCGTCAGCGGCGAATGAATTCGCGGGCTGCGAGAGCGTCCAGAATGCGGCGATGAGCAATCCGACGAGTGCGACAACGAAGGTGCGAGACCACTTCCATCGTGTCTCTGCCAGTACTGGGTGATTAACCACGTGACCTCCATTTGGCTGGCATCGAGCGGTTTGTGTGCACGCTCTTGCCCGCGCCACTCTCCAGTGAGCGACGCTACCTGTCGATTATGTCGTAGATGTAACAAATTACGCACCCGGGAAAAGGCGCGACCTGTAGCCTACCCACGATTCCACTCTGCTCAACACGAGCGAAGGAAATAGTTCGCAACAGGCGACGGTTAAGATGGTCATACCCATTGCGACGCTGCTGCACTGAAGGAATCTCATGGAACTGCACGACCCGTTTGCGTATGTCGGTCTCACCTATGACGACGTGCTCCTTCTTCCCGCGCACACTGACGTGATTCCGTCGGAAGCCGACACCACGACTCGTCTCACGCGACGCATCTCTATTGCGAAGCCGCTCGTGTCCAGCGCGATGGACACCGTGACCGAAGCACGCATGGCCATCGCGATGGCTCGCCAAGGCGGAATCGGCATCGTGCACCGCAACCTTTCGATTGAGGATCAAGCCGACCAGGTCGACAAGGTCAAGCGCAGTGAGTCCGGCATGATCACGAACCCGGTGACAACGCATCCCGATGCCACGGTCGCTGAAGTGGATGCCCTCTGCGGCGAATACCGCGTGAGTGGCTTGCCCGTGGTCGACCCGACGGGTGTGCTGCTCGGCATCATCACAAACCGAGACATGCGCTTCGTCTCCGACATGGAGAAATCGACCACCTTCGTTCGCGACGTAATGTCGGTCATGCCGCTGGTGACCGCCAAGGTCGGCGTCTCGCGCGACGAGGCAATGGGTCTTCTCGCGCAGAACAAGATTGAGAAGCTGCCGATCGTGGATGACGACAACCGACTGACGGGTCTCATCACGACGAAAGACTTCGACAAGAGCGAGCAGTACCCGCACGCGACGAAAGACGAAGCCGGACGCCTGCGAGTCGGCGCGGCCATTGGATTCTTCGGTGACGCGTGGGACCGTGCGATCGCTCTGCGTGACGCGGGCGTGGACATCCTCGTCGTTGACACCGCCAACGGCGACTCGGCCGGTGTGCTCGACATCATTCGCAAAATCAAAGCCGACCCGACGTTCGCGCACATCGACGTCATCGGTGGCAACATCGCGACCGAAGCCGGTGCACGCGCACTCGTGGAAGCCGGTGCGGATGCGGTGAAGGTGGGCGTAGGACCCGGATCCATCTGCACGACTCGAGTCGTTGCCGGCGTGGGTGTGCCTCAGGTCTCGGCGATTTACGAGGCCGCGAAGGCGGCCATCCCTGCTGGTGTTCCCATCATCGCCGACGGCGGACTTCAGTATTCGGGCGACATCGCAAAGGCCCTTGTTGCCGGTGCCGACAGCGTGATGCTCGGTTCGCTTTTCGCTGGTTGTGATGAGAGCCCCGGCGATCTCGTCTTCGAAGGCGGCAAGCAATACAAGATGTATCGCGGAATGGGCTCGCTTGGTGCGTTGCAAACTCGGGGTGAGCGCACGTCGTACTCGAAAGACCGTTATTTTCAGTCGGATGTTCCCAACGATGACAAGCTCATCGCCGAGGGCATCGAAGGTCGCGTTGCCTATCGCGGCCCTCTCGCTGCCGTGGCGTACCAGTTGGTCGGTGGGCTTCGGCAATCAATGTTCTACGTGGGTGCTCGCACAATTGCGGAGCTCAAGTCGCGCGGCAAGTTCGTGCGCATCACCTCGGCGGGCCTCAAGGAATCGCACCCGCACGACGTACAGATGATCGTCGAAGCCCCCAACTACCGAAAGTAAGAGCATGAGCGACATCGAGATTGGGCGCAGCAAGCGCGCTCGCCGCGCCTACACGTTCGATGACATCGCCATCGTGCCGAGCCGTCGCACGCGCGACCCGCACGATGTGTCGGTCTCGTGGAGCATCGACGCCTTCACGTTTGGCATGCCTCTAATTGCGGCGCCGATGGACTCGGTTGTCTCACCCGCGACCGCGATTGCACTCGGCAAGCTCGGCGGCGTCGGTGTGCTCAATCTCGAGGGTGTCTGGACGCGTTACGAGAACCCGGAAAAGGTGCTCGCCGAAATCGGAACCCTCTCGCCCGCTGACGCCACCAAGCGCATGCAGCAGATTTATACTCAGCCGATTAGACCTGAGCTGATCACGGCACGGCTTGCCGAGATTCGCGCTGCCGGCGTTGTTGTTGCGGGCGCACTTTCACCTCAACGAACGCAGGAGCACTACGAAACGGTCATCAAGGCCGGTGTCGACCTCTTCGTGATTCGCGGTACGACTGTGTCAGCGGAACACGTCGCCAAGTCGAGCGAGCCGCTCAACCTGAAGAAGTTCATTTATGAGCTGGATGTTCCCGTGATCGTCGGTGGAGCTGCGACGTACACCGCGGCGCTTCACCTGATGCGCACGGGTGCCGCCGGCGTGCTCGTTGGTTTCGGTGGGGGAGCTGCGTCGACCACGCGCGCGAGTTTGGGCATCCATGCACCGATGGCAACTGCCGTGGCCGATGTGGCCGGCGCTCGCCGGGACTACCTCGACGAGTCGGGCGGGCGTTACGTGCACGTCATTGCCGATGGAGGCATCAACACTTCGGGCGACATTGTGAAGGCAATCGCGTGTGGAGCGGATGCCGTGATGGTCGGAACTGCGTTGGCTCGCGCAGCCGAGGCGCCCGGTGGCGGATGGCACTGGGGTGGCGAAGCGCACCACGACGAACTTCCCCGCGGCAACCGCCTGCGCGTTGAAACGGTGGGCACTCTCGAGCAGGTTCTGCTCGGACCCGCTGAACGACCCGATGGCACGGCCAACCTCGTCGGCGCTCTTCGTCGCTCGATGGCGACGACCGGGTACTCCGACGTGAAGGAATTCCAGCGCGTTGACGTGGTGCTCGCGCCGAGTGCGTCAATCGCTTCCGCGCCGGGTGTTTCCGTTGCCGGCTCCGCCTCGGGAGTGACGGCTCCGTAACGTGGACGCAGCCAAAGCTCGACTCGATACCGCTGCGCGTGAGCGTGCGCTCGCCGCGTTGCGCACCGAGCACCTTGACGTGCTCATCATCGGTGGAGGAATCGTCGGCATTGGCAGCGCGTTTGATGCGGTGACCCGCGGCCTGTCGACGGGGATCGTGGAGGCTCGCGACTGGGCGAGCGGAACATCCAGCCGCTCGTCGAAGCTGGTGCACGGTGGCATTCGCTATCTCGAGCAACTGAATTTTCATCTCGTGCGCGAAGCGCTCGGCGAACGGTCGCTGTTGCTGCGCACGATTGCCCCGCACCTCGTCACGCCGATCAAGTTTCTCTACCCTGTGCAGCACAAATGGTGGGAACGTGCGTACATCGGTGCCGGCATGATGCTCTACGACGCGCTGTCGTACATGGGCGGTCGGTGGCCGGGCGTTCCGCATCACCGTCACTTGTCTCAGCGCCAGGTGAAGCTCGCGAGTCCGAGTATCAACACGGACAAGATCATCGGCGGGCTGTCGTACTTTGACGGGCACGTCGACGATGCCCGTTACGCGATTACGCTGTTGCGAAGCGCGGCTGCGGCGGGCGCGCACGCGGCGAACCGCACATCCGTCATCGAATTCCTGAAAGAGGGCGACCGCGTTGTCGGCGTTCGTGCTCGCGACCTCGACTCCGGCGCCGAGTTCGAGATTCGCGCGCGCACGGTCATCAACGCGACCGGCGTCTGGACCGGCGAGACTCAAAAGATGGTCGGCGAGACCGGCCAGATTAAGGTGCGCGCGTCGAAGGGCATTCACCTCGTCGTGCCGCGGTCGGCGTTCAAGTCGACCATGGGGTTGCTCTTGCGCACCGAGAAGAGTGTGCTCTTCGTAATTCCGTGGAACCGCCACTGGATCATCGGCACGACCGACACCGACTGGAAGCTCGGCCTTGACGAGCCGGCCGTTACGTCGGCCGACATCGACTACGTGCTCGATCACGTGAACAGTGTGCTGTCGATTCCCATTTCGCGTGACCAGATCCAGGGTGTCTACGCCGGCCTTCGCCCGTTGATTGCTGCCGACGATACGGCGACGACGGCCAAGTTGTCGCGTGAGCACGTCGTGGCGCACGCGGGCCCGGGCTTGGTGTTAATTGCCGGCGGTAAGTGGACGACCTACCGAATCATGGGTAAAGACGCGGTGGACGCCGTCGTCGAACAGCTCGTGCTCGACACCGGCCGCGAGATTGGCCCGAGTGTGACCGAGGCGTTGCCGTTGCTCGGTGCACGCAACTTTAGTGATGTGTGGATGCGCCGCGCACGCCTCGCGCGCCGAGCGGGCATCTCGGTCGCTCACGTCGAGTTGATGCTGCGCCGGTATGGCAGCGAGATTGAGACACTCATTGACCTCATTGAACACGAGCCTGTGCTGGCCGAACCGCTGCCCGGTGCGCGCGAGCACCTCGCGGTCGAGGC
Organism: uncultured Microbacteriaceae bacterium; assembly: GCA_964651425.1. Taxonomy (GTDB): domain Bacteria; phylum Actinomycetota; class Actinomycetes; order Actinomycetales; family Microbacteriaceae; genus RFQD01. The sequence continues at coordinate 9,512 of CAZYYL010000010.1, forward strand.
CGTCTTCGCCGCGACACACGAGTCGGTACGTCACCTTGAGGACGTGCTCACCCGGCGCACGCGCATCTCGTTCGAATCGGCCGACCGAGGCGTCGCCGCGGCGCCCGTGATCGCCGAACTCATCGCTCCGATTCTGGGCTGGGATGCGCGTCGCAGCGACGCCGAAGTCGCGAGCTACGTCGCACGTGTGGCCGCGGAACGCGAAAGCAACGAGTTGCCCACCGATGAGTCTGCGGAACGTGCGCGCCTGTCTAACGTGCCAACGGGCATCCCGGGCCTGGACGTCTCGTGAGCGCGAAACCCGCACCGACGTCCGTTCGCCAACTCGCCTTCACCCCGCAGTGGATGGCCTTCCTTGTGTTCGCCCTACTTGTCGCCGCGGTGTTTGCGTGGCTCGGTAAGTGGCAGGTCGAGCGCGCGATTATTCAGGGCGCTAAGGATTCGTATGACACCGAGGTCGCCGTCGCGCTCGCCGACATCGCCGACCCCGCTCAGCCACTTGTCGTTGAGGCGGCCGGCCGTCGTGTGACGGTCGACGCCACTCTCGACCGTTCATCACTCGTCGTCGTGGGAAATCGCGTGCACGGCGACCAAACCGGTGATCAAACGGGATGCTGGGTGACCGGCCGACTCGTCACCTCCGATGGCGCGCTCGCCGTCGCACTCGGCTGGGCGGCAACGCTGACCGAATGCGAAACGATTCGCGACGAGCAGGCGGCAACGATTTCTCTAGAGGCACTCACTTCGTGGACGGGTCGCTACTCACCGCCCGAAACGCCGGAAACCCCTTCGGGAAACACGACGGGAATCGACCCGCTCCAGCTGAACTACATGTCGGTTGCTGCCCTCTTCAACATGTGGCCCGGGAGCGAGGGGCCCGTCTATGCGGGATACCTCGTGCTCGAACCCGCGCCCGCCCAGAAGATCGCGGGGCTCGAGCAGATCGCATCCACCCCGCCGATTTCCGACACGTCGCTCAACTTGCTCAACGTGTTCTACGCAATCGAATGGGTTGTGTTCGCCTGTGGTGCCGTGTTCTTGTGGTGGCGTCTGCTACGCGACGACTTCGAGCGGCGAACCGAGGAAGACGAGTAGGCACCGGGCAATCTGCCCGTGTTCGCGACCGTAGACTTGAGCCATGGCAACGGCTCCTCGGGAAAAAGACCTTCCGCGCATCCCGAAAGCACTTCGGTTCTATCAAGTCATGGCGTACATCACCGGTACGTTCCTGCTCTTGCTCATCGCCGAGATGATTCTCAAGTACGCGATCGACCGCGACACTTGGCAGTTCGTCATGCCCGCGATGGTGTTCGACCCCATCAGCAACCAGCAGATCTTCGCGGAGCCGGGCTACGTGATCGAAGCTTTCGGTGCAAACGGCTTTATCGCCCTCGTTCCCAACGACATGGTCAGCGCGTGGAACCTGTCGCTCACGATTCTCGTTGTGCACGGCTGGCTCTATGTCGTCTACCTGTTCGCGAGCTACCGCCTGTGGAATGTCATGCGTTGGCGCTTCCTCGACTTCCTACTGCTTGCCCTCGGTGGCATCGTGCCCGTGCTTTCGTTCGTTCTTGAGGGGATATTCACGCGACGTGTTCGCCGATTCCTCGCGGGCCGTCCCCACATGAATGGCCCGGAGGGTAAGTAATGACTAACCCGCGTCCCGTTCTCGTCGTCGACTTCGGCGCGCAGTACGCCCAGCTCATCGCGCGTCGCGTGCGCGAAGCCGGCGTGTACTCCGAAATTGTTTCTCACACCGTCACTGCCGCCGAAGTGACTGCGAAGCATGCCGTCGCCGTCGTACTCAGTGGTGGCCCGTCGAGCGTGTACGAGCCCGGTGCACCGACGCTCGACGCCGACATTCTCAAGCTCGGCATTCCCGTGTTCGGCATTTGCTACGGATTCCAGGCGATGGCACGCGCGCTCGGCGGCACGGTCGCTCAGACTGGTGGTCGCGAATACGGCGCTACCGACATGCACATTGTGAGGGAGCATCCGCTCGTCGCTGGTCAGCCGACCGATCAGACGGTATGGATGAGCCACGGCGATCAGGTTGCCACCGCACCGGAAGGTTTCGATATCGTCGCGAACACCGACGCCACCCCGGTCGCCGCCTTCGCGAACGACGACCTCAAGCTCTACGGCGTGCAGTGGCACCCCGAGGTCAAGCACTCAGAGTTTGGCCAGCGCGTGCTCGAGAATTTCCTGCACAAGGTGGCCGGACTGCCGAACGACTGGACCAGCGGCAACGTCATCGAAGCGCAGGTTGCGTCAATTCGCGCCCAAGTCGGTGGCGGTCGAGTGATTTGCGGGCTGTCCGGCGGTGTCGACTCGGCTGTCGCGGCAGCCATCGTTCACCGCGCCGTGGGTGACCAACTCGTTTGCGTCTTCGTCGACCACGGGCTGCTCCGGCAAGATGAGCGCCGCCAGGTTGAAGAGGACTACGTCAAGGCCACGGGCATCCGTCTGGTGACGGTGGATGCGCGCGATCAGTTCCTCTCCGCACTCGCCGGGGTCACCGATCCCGAGCAGAAGCGCAAGATCATCGGCCGCGAGTTCATCCGCACGTTTGAGCAGGCAGAGCGCGACCTCGTCGCCGAGGCCGCGGCGGATGGCGAACCCATCAAGTTCTTGGTGCAGGGCACGCTCTACCCCGACGTCGTTGAGTCGGGTGGTGGCTCGGGCACTGCGAACATCAAGTCGCACCACAACGTGGGTGGACTCCCCGACGACCTGCAGTTCGAGCTCGTCGAACCCCTGCGCGCGCTGTTCAAAGACGAGGTTCGGGCGATTGGCCGCGAGCTCGGCTTGCCGCCCGAGATTGTGCAGCGCCAGCCGTTCCCCGGTCCGGGATTGGGCATCCGTATCGTCGGTGAAGTCACGTTGGAGCGACTCGACCTGTTGCGTCACGCTGACGCCATCGTGCGCGAGGAACTCACCGCTGCCGGCCTCGACCAAGAGATTTGGCAGTGCCCGGTCGTGCTGTTGGCCGATGTCCGCTCGGTGGGTGTGATGGGGGACGGTCGCACCTACGGTCATCCGATCGTTTTGCGACCCGTCTCGAGCGAAGACGCGATGACGGCCGACTGGACCCGAGTGCCGTACGACGTGCTCGCCAAGATTTCGAACCGCATCACCAATGAGGTGGCGGGTGTGAACCGTGTGGTGCTCGATGTGACGAGTAAGCCGCCGGGCACCATCGAATGGGAATAGGACATTCTCGCTCTAAATATTTTTTCCCCTATGCTTTTTGTGGCTCTGTACATAACTTTGTGCAGGTAATACGAAAAACTAGGGGATTTCCATGTTGAAGAAAATTGTTGCCGGTGTGGCAGCGGCCGTGGCATTTGTCGCGCTCGTCGCAGCACCGTCATTCGCCGGCACGTTCGGCACTCTCGAGACCCTCAACCCGTCGGGTGGAACGTCTGCCTCGAACGGCATCAAGATTGATTACGCTGCCGGCAATGTGCAGGTCACGCGAAACACGTTCCAGCAGGTCTACCCCGCACAGTCGGACGTTGATGACAACCCCGGCGGCTACTGTGCGACCGGCGTTTTGCCTGACCCTGACACGCAGGGCTGTGTCAGTAGCGCATTCGCGATTGCTATGACGTCGGATGGAAACTACCCCTGGATGGGCACGATTGTCATTGGCGCACCTGTGTTTCCGACGAACGACATGCCTGCTCTGCCTTACGACCGCTACTGGGACACCATCACGAGTGAATCGACCGTTGCTGCCGATGGCAGTGGCACCATTCACTCGGTGATGACCTACAGCTTTGACTGGTGTGACGACACCTGTGCTGGCACGCTCACGCTCGATGTTGTGTTGAGCTACACCTATCCGAACCAGTACTACACGGTTGACACTACGACGTCGTGGGTCAACACGGCGGGCAACTCGGCGAGCAACGACTGGTTCGCGCGACTGTACTACCTCGAAGACGCCACTCTGAGTGGCCTGGACGACGGTAATCAGTTCAGCATGGATGATGCGGCGGGCAACAAGCTCGTGGGTGTCATCCGTGATGACAAGACCGCTCTCGAAGGTGTCCGCACGTACCCCAACAACCCTGTTAATACGTTCGCCGGACTTTACTTCTGCCCACTCACTTCGGGTGACGCAGATTGTGACGCGGCTGTGGGCTCGTCGGGCTGGATTGCGAACAACCAGAACCTGCCCAACGCCATTGACACGACGGACGCGATTGACAACGGTTTTGCTGTTCAGGCTGGCGACAGCAGTTTCTGGCTGACCAATGTCGCGACCACAGCAGCAACCAGCAAGTTCGACCTGCTCTTCATGGCATGTGAGCCCACCGCGGCCACGCCTGCTGAGTGCATCGACGCCGGTGGTTACGTTCCGCCGGCAGACCTGCCGAACACGGGTATTGACACCACTTCGATGTCAATCCTCGGAGCTGGCGCACTCGCGCTCGTCGGCGTCGGAGTTGCTCTCACGGTGATCCGTCGCCGTCGCAACGCCTAATCAGCAAGAAGCTAAGGTGGGGTCGTCCGGTTCGCCGGGCGGCCCCTTTTGTTTAGTCATGGGCACCGAGCAACACGCCCGCCCGCGACCATGCGCCGAGTCACCGCGCACGAGCGGCATGCGTGTGGCGCGGGCAGCGGGACGAAGTGAGCTCTCTCGGGTTTGCGAGTTTTGACGAAGGCCTGTTCCCTCGGTGAGGGAACGGGCCTTCGTCAATGTTTGAGCACGGAGAGAGGGCTCACGGCAGTCGTGGTGACCGCACCGCCACCCGAGCCGTACTCGAGCGCGCGGGACTAGTTGCGACTGATCGCGAGCAGGCGCAGGATCTCGGTGTACAGCCAGATCACCGTCACCATGACCCCGAACCCACCCGTCCACTCATACTTCTTGTCCAGACGATTCGCGACACCATTACGAATGAACTCGAAGTCGAGCACGAGCGAGTACGCACCGAGCAGCACGGCGAAGACACCGATAATCACGCCGAGCGGAATGCCGAACAGCGTGATGCCACTGACGCCCCACGGGTTGTTGATCACGTTGAACATGACGAGGAACATGTTGATCACACTAAAAAGCAGGTAGCCAATCATCGCGATCATGAAGACCTTGGTGCCTCGAGCGGATGCGCGCACCTTGCCACTTGCGAACAGCGCGAGTGTCACACCGACAACCGTGAGCGTCGCGAGCACGGCCTGGAACACGATGCCGTTCCACTGTGCGTCGAACACGGCCGACAGCGCACCGAGGAACACACCCTGCGCAAGTGCGTAAAGAAGTACGAGCGGAGCGGACGGCTCACGCTTGAAGATGTTGACCATCGCGAGCACAAACCCGACGAGCCCACCTATTCGCATCGCGCCGCAACCGGCGGGGGGTTTCGCGTGCGTGAGAATCCACGAGCCGGCAGCGCCGAGGGTAAGGAGCGCGAACATCCCGAAGGTCTTCACCACCGTGCCTTCGATCGACATTGCGATTCCGGAAATGGTGTTCGGCGAGTCAGATCCGCCACCGACCTGCGTGGCCGCCGGTGCGGGGGCAGCTGCGCGCGTTGCGGCGGGAGCGTTGTACATCGCCTGCAATTCTTCGGCCAACATTTCGCGGGGAGGAGTCGTGAAGCCCTTATTGCGGGAGTAAGCGGGGTTCGCCA
>CAZYYL010000011.1:0-12460 GCA_964651425.1 uncultured Microbacteriaceae bacterium
CTACCGCCGGCATCAAGAGTCACCACAACGTCGGAGGGCTTCCCGAAGACCTGCAATTCGAACTCGTTGAGCCGTTGCGCACACTATTCAAGGATGAGGTACGCGCGATCGGAGCCGAGCTCGGTTTGCCTGCTGAAATCGTGCAGCGTCAGCCGTTCCCTGGGCCAGGCCTTGGCATTCGCATTGTTGGCGAGGTTAACAAGGAGCGTCTCGATCTGCTGCGCAAGGCCGATGCGATCGCTCGCGAAGAGCTGACCGCGGCCGGCATGGATGGCGAGATCTGGCAGTGCCCTGTCGTGCTCTTGGCCGACGTTCGTTCGGTCGGCGTGCAGGGTGATGGCCGCAGCTATGGCCACCCGATCGTGCTGCGCCCCGTTTCTAGCGAGGATGCGATGACCGCCGACTGGACACGTCTGCCTTATGACCTGCTGGCGAAGATTTCAAACCGCATCACCAACGAGGTTGCGGGAGTCAACCGAGTCGTTCTCGACGTCACCTCGAAGCCACCGGGCACCATCGAGTGGGAGTAGCACCGCTGGTCTTCGGACACCGCGGCGCCTGCGGCTACCGACCTGAAAACACCCTGGAGTCTTTTGCGCTCGCTTTCGAGCAGGGCGCCGATGCCATCGAGTGTGACCTGGTGCCGACTCTGGATGGGCAGCTCATCATCCGTCATGAAAACGCTCTGAGTGGCACGACCGATGTGGCCTCGCACGCCGAGTTTGCAGACCGCCGACGGGTTGGGCACTCAGACGGTCAGACCCACGAAGACTGGTTCAGCGAAGATTTCACGGTGGCCGAGATTCAAACCCTGTTTGCGCGCGAACGCCTGCCAGACCTGCGACCGGGTAGCGCCAAATTCGATGGGCAGTTTCGTGTGCCAACGCTGGGCCAGCTGCTGGAAGCAGACTTCAGTGCCGGCAAGACCCTGATTCTCGAGATCAAACACGGGGCAGACTTCGCGGCGATGGGCATTCCGATCACCGCAATCCTCGCCCGCACCCTCGGTGAGACCGACTGGCGGGCCAGGGGCATCCGTTTGGTCATCGAGAGCTTCGACCTGAGCGTTTTGCTGCAGGCTAAGCGAGTGCTCGGTGACGTCGGTGTGTTTATTTTTCTGCTGGATGAAGAGCACCTCGAGCGCGAGGGTCGCCAGCTGGATGAGGGTTATCTCGCGAGCCTGGTCGGCAAGGTGGACGGCATCAGCCTTGACCTAGAACTGCTTTTTGATCGGCCGACCGAACTCAACTCATCCGCCCAATTCGGCGAGCCTAATGGTCTGGTGGCGATGGCCCATGGGCTAGGGCTGCAGATTTTCGCCTGGACCGCCAGGGCCGAGGATGCAATGTTCAGCATCGAGGAGTACTACCAAAATCTCATTGACACAGAGGTGGATGCGATCTTTGCCGACCAGCCAGACCTGCTTCGCAATAGTGTCACCGGCCTCGCCTAGGATTGCCTAGTTATGACCCAACTCGACCTCTTTGACGACGCATCAACCAGCAGTGGCAAGCTGGTTGAGGGTCTAAACCCGCAGCAGAAGGCGGCTGTCGAGTATCGTGGGCCGGCGCTACTCATCGTCGCCGGTGCCGGTTCTGGCAAAACGAGAGTGCTAACCCACCGCATCGCGCACCTGCTGGCCAATAAAGAAGCCTGGCCAAGTCAGATCTTGGCAATTACATTCACCAACAAGGCTGCGGCCGAGATGCGTGAACGCGTGAAACACCTGCTGGGTGAATCTGCAGACGGAATGTGGATCAAGACTTTTCACTCGGCCTGCGTGATGATTCTTAGGCGCGAAAGCGAGCGCCTTGGGCACGATTCGAATTTCACCATTTATGACTCGGGCGACAGTCGCGCAATCTTCAAGCGGCTTATAAAGCAGTACAGCGCCGACATCCATAAGCTCACTCCAGCGGGCGTGGCCAGCGTCATTTCTAATGCCAAGAATGAGCTCGCCGATGCCGAGTCTTTTGCTCGAAACGCAGACCAGGCCGATCCGGTGGCGCGCGTCATCTCAGAAATCTTCCGCGACTATCAGGCAGAACTTCGTCGCAACAACGCCTTCGATTTCGATGACCTCATCGCCGAGACAGTGCACCTATTCAGGGCATTCCCCGATGTCGCGGCTCAATATCAGCGCAAGTTTCGCCACATTTTGGTTGACGAGTATCAAGACACCAACCATGCCCAATATGCGCTCATTCGCGAACTGACTCGCGAGATCGATCCGCAGTTTGCTGCCGTGGATCCTCGCACCGGAGCCCTAACTGAACCGGCCTCGCTAACCGTGGTTGGTGATTCGGATCAGTCGATTTATGCCTTCCGCGGAGCCGACATTAGAAACATCTCAGAATTTGAAAAAGACTTTAAAGGCGCAAAGACGATCCTGCTCGAGCAGAATTATCGCTCGACGCAGAACATTTTGTCGGCCGCCAACGCGGTCATCAGCAATAACTTCGATCGCCCAGCCAAAAACCTCTGGACGGACTCCGGAAGCGGCGATCGCATCATCGGCTTTACTGGCTATTCGGCTCACGATGAGGCGCAGTTCATCGCCGATGAAATCAACTCGCTTCACAACTCGGGCACCAACTATCGAGACATCGCGGTTTTCTATCGAACCAACTCGCAGACGCGTGCACTCGAAGAAATCTTTATCCGCTCGGCGCTGCCATATCGAGTCGTCGGTGGCACCAAGTTCTATGAGCGCCAAGAAATCAAGGATGCCTTTGGCTATCTTGTTGCTATCGCCAACGCCCGAGATGACCTGGCTACCCGGCGCATCCTCAATGTGCCCAAGCGAGGCATCGGCGATGCCTCTGAAACCCAGCTGGCGAACTTTGCCGACAAGCATCAGCTTTCGCTTCGTCAGGCGCTATCTCATGCATCCGAATTGGGATTCGGCCCCAAGATCACGACGGCAATTCTTCAGCTAGGCGAACTACTGGATCAATTCGAGGCGATGATTGAGGTCGAGACCGTTGACTCGATCTTGCGCCAGGTGCTCGAACGCACGGGCTTGATTGAATCACTTCGACAAAGTCGCGACCCACAAGATGAGGCGCGCGTAGAGAACCTAGAAGAACTTGTTTCGGTGGCTCGAGAATTCCAGCGCAACAACCCAGAGGGCAAGCTGCCTGACTTCTTGAACGAGGTGGCACTGGTTGCTGCAGCCGACGAAATTGATGACGAATCGGGAACCGTTTCGCTTATGACCCTGCACACCGCCAAGGGTCTCGAATACGAGGCGGTCTTTTTAACCGGAATCGAAGAGGGGCTGCTTCCTCACCGAATGTCATTCCTAGAGCCCGGCGGGCTTGCCGAAGAGCGACGCCTGTTCTATGTCGGCATCACTCGCGCGCGCAAGAAGCTGCACCTAAGCCTGGCGATGAGCCGCACCACCTTCGGCGAAACCGAATCCTCTGTCCCTAGTCGTTTCTTGCAGGAGATTCCCTCCGATCTAATCGATTGGCGAGAAACAGGCGCAACCCGATCGGTGCCAAGTGCTCGTTACCGTCCATCGATTGCTGACTCCCAGGGTTTCGGCGGGGCAGGCTCGGCATCTGGCTACGGCGGCACACCCAGCGAAAAGCCAAGAACCGAATGGAAGGGTGCCATCAGTTCGGTTCGCAACAACGAAGGCCTGCAACTTGAGCCAGGCGAGTTTGTCATGCATGCCGATTTCGGCAAAGGCAAGGTCATCTCGGTCAAGGGTGAGGGTGCAAAGCAAACGGCTGAAATTCACTTTGGTTCGATAGGCGTCAAGCGCTTGTTGGTCAAAGTCGCGCCAATCGAAAAGCTCTAAACTTATAACCAACAGCCGCAAATCTGAACGGAAATCAAAGTGGATTTATTTGAGTATCAAGCGCGTGATCTTTTTGAGGTCTACGGCGTTCCAGTGTTGCAGGGTCTGATTGCAGACACTCCACAAGAGGCTTATGACGCGGCAGCCAAGATCGGCGGCACCGTTGTGGTCAAGGCTCAGGTTAAGACCGGTGGTCGCGGCAAGGCCGGCGGTGTCAAAGTTGCTCACGATCCAGACCAGGCTAAGACGGCCGCTGAGGCCATTCTCGGTCTCGACATCAAGGGTCACGTTGTAAAGCGCGTCATGATCGCCCAGGGTGCGGCCATCGACAAAGAGTTCTATTTCTCGGTGCTACTCGACCGATCAAACCGCACCTTCTTATCGCTGTGCAGCGTTGAGGGTGGAATGGAGATTGAGCAGCTAGCCGAAGAGCGCCCAGAGGCCCTAGCCAAGATCGCGGTTGACGCGGGCAAGGGCATCGACAAGGCCAAGGCTCAAGAGATCGCACGCGCTGGCGGTTTCGGAGAAGACCTGGTTGACAAGGTTGCCGACGTTTTCGTCAAGCTTTACGACGTCTTCGTCAAAGAAGACGCGACCCTAGTTGAGGTTAACCCACTCGTACTAACTAAGGATGGCGAGATTCTCGCACTCGATGGCAAGGTTTCGCTAGACGACAACGCCGAGTTCCGCCACGAGCGCGAAACACTTGAGCGTGATGAGCTAGACCCGCTTGAGGCCAAGGCCAAGGCCGCAGACCTCAACTACGTCAAGCTCGACGGCGAGGTCGGCATCATCGGTAACGGTGCCGGGCTCGTGATGAGCACGCTCGACGTGGTCGCCTACGCCGGAGAAAACCACGGCGGCGTGAAGCCCGCGAACTTCCTGGACATCGGTGGTGGCGCATCCGCTGAAGTGATGGCAGCCGGCCTCGACGTGATCCTCGGCGACCCCCAGGTCAAGAGCGTCTTCGTCAACGTCTTCGGTGGCATCACTGCGTGTGACGCCGTCGCGAACGGAATCGTCAAGGCTCTCGAGATGCTTGGGTCGGCAGCCACCAAGCCGCTCGTCGTACGTCTCGACGGCAACAACGTCGAAGAGGGTCGTCGCATTCTCAACGACGCCAACCACCCGCTTGTCACCCTGGCCACCGGCATGGACGAGGGCGCCGACAAGGCCGCCGAACTCGCCGCTCGCTAACTTCACGCACAACAAGGACTAACGAACATGTCAATCTTTTTGAACAAAGACTCCAAGGTCATCGTGCAGGGAATCACCGGCGCTGAGGGATCGAAGCACACCGCACGCATGCTCGCTGCGGGCACGCAGGTCGTCGGTGGCGTGAATGCACGCAAGGCCGGTACCACCGTTACTCACGGTGACGTCGAGCTGCCCGTGTTCGCCACGGTCGAAGAAGCAATGAAGGCGACCGGCGCTGATGTGTCAATCGCATTTGTTCCGCCAGCATTCTCGAAGGATGCGGCCGTCGAAGCTATCGACGCCGAGATTCCGTTGCTCGTCATCATCACCGAGGGTATCCCGGTGCAAGACAGCGCCGAGTTCTGGGCTTACGCGAAGAAGAAGGGCAACAAGACTCGCATCATCGGGCCGAACTGCCCCGGAATCATCACGCCCGGTGAAGCACTCGTCGGCATCACGCCCGCCAACATCACGGGCAAAGGCCCGATCGGTCTTGTCTCGAAGTCGGGCACGTTGACCTACCAGATGATGTTCGAACTTCGTGACCTCGGATTCTCGACCGCCATCGGTATCGGTGGAGACCCCATCGTCGGTACGACCCACATCGATGCGCTCGAGGCGTTCCAGAACGACCCCGAGACCAAGGCCATCGTAATGATCGGTGAAATTGGTGGAGACGCCGAAGAGCGTGCGGCCGACTTCATCAAGGCGCACGTGACAAAGCCGGTCGTCGGATACGTCGCTGGCTTCACCGCCCCTGAAGGCAAGACCATGGGTCACGCCGGAGCAATCGTGTCGGGCTCGGCCGGAACCGCACAGGCAAAGAAAGAAGCCCTCGAGGCAGCCGGTGTCAAGGTCGGCAAGACGCCGTCGGAGACTGCTCGTCTCATGCGCGAGGTTCTTGCCAGCCTGTAACCGCCATGCCCCATTTGTTTGGGGCTAGGCTTTTGGCATGTCTCTGATTGATCCGGTTCTCGAACGTGCGAGCCGGATCTTTCTGTTGAACCCCGACTCGATTCTCGGACTCATCATGTTCGGTGTCGTGCTCGGCATGCAGGACGACAACATCTCGGCCCTCGAAAAAGCCGTCACTGCGTTCGTCGGTGTTCTCGCCTTGTGGATCGGTCACGTGTTTGCACACACGATGGCGGGCAACGGCGTCACCGAAGACCACCGAGTGACCTGGCGCACATCGCTCACCAAGAGCCTTCAGCGCTCGTGGCCGATGTTCGCGTGGACAGCACCGAGCATGCTCGTGCTTCTCTTTGCGGCCATCTTTAACTGGCCCGGTGCCGTGGCATCGAACCTGTCACTCATCACGATGATGACGACACTCTTCTTGATCGGCAGCCTGATCATCGCTACGCGCGGACGAAGCCTGGCTCGCCGAGTCGCCGGCGGGCTCGCTACGTGCGCGGTCGGCGTGATTGTCGTGCTGATTGAAATCCTCGTTCGAGGCGTTCACTAAAATCGGGCGCCCGCCCGCGATTCGCGCCGGCTAGGCGCTGCGCGATGTGTCGTTGAGGAACTCCAGCACGGCACTCACGCGAGCATTCGCGCCCTCAGAAATCCCGAGCGCGGTGTAAATCGAGCTGAGGTGGTTGACCACCGAGTTCGCTGCGATGCCCAGTTCGTCGGCAATCGCTTGGTTCGACAGACCGCGGGCGACCATACGAAGAATCTCAAACTGACGACGAGTCAGAGCGCTCACCGGGGTGCCCGCGCGTGCGCGACTGCGGTCGATCAGTGCGGCGTCGATAACTGCCTTGCCAGCTGCTGTCTCGCGAATCACGCTAACGAGCGTCTCAAGCGACGTGCTCGACGACTTCGACAGGTAGCTCCACCCGTGTCGCTGGTCTTCGGGAAGCCCGAGCAAAAGCTCAATCATGTCTCTACCCGACAGCAACAGGATGCCCAACTTCGGGTCGTTGCGACGCAGCGTGACGCCCAACCCAATGCCGTTGCCGTCGCTGAGTTCGATGTCGAGAATCACGACGTCGACAGAGCCGGGGGTGATGACTTTCTTTGCCTCGGCCGAGCCTGACACGCTCTCCACGATCTCGATGTCATCGACCGCAGAGAGCGACGAGACGAGCAGGTCGCGATACAAAACGTGGTCCTCAACAATCGCGACACGAACGTTCGTACCCGAAGAAGCCATGCGCCAATTATGTCGGTCTTGATGATGTGTTTTGCCCTGAATGACGGGTAAGCGTGGCAATTCCCGAACTTCATTTCTTGCCGATACGGTTGGCACATGTCTTCCACCACTTCTGCCACGTCCACCGCGTCTGCCAAACGAGCTGAGGCTAAGCGCCCGAGCCGTGGCCGCGCCTGGCTGTCGGGCATCCTGATCATTCTTGCCATTGTGACCACGCCCACGGCCATCGTTGCCAACTGGGCGAAGGAGCAGGTGACGAACACCGAACTTTTCGTTGACACACTCGGACCGCTCGCGTCGGACCCGACGATTCAGGCCGCGATCACCGACCAGGTCACGCAGTCGATCGACGACACCCTGAAAATCGAAGACACCACGACGTCGATCATCGACGGGTTTGCTGATGCACTCGGTCTGCCGAGCGGTGTGAAAGATGCCCTCGGAATGGTGTCGCAACCGATTGCATCAGGTGTGAAGGCCATGGTTCACCAGGTCGTTGCTGACTTCGTTAAGTCGCCGGCGTTCCAAGAGGCATGGACTCGCGTGCTGAAGATTTCGCAGGAGCAGGTAGTCGCACTCCTCGCGAACGATCCGAACTCCATGTTCAAGCTCGCCAACGACGGCACTCTGACGATGCCGCTTAAGCCGCTCATCATCGAAATCAAGTCGTCGCTGGTTGCGCAGGGCATCCAGGTCGCCAGCATGATTCCGGAGGTCGACACCTCGATCGAACTGGGTAAGGTTCCTGAGCTCGCCGCTGCTCGCGTTGTGTACCAGGTCGGCACCGGTCTCGGCACGTGGCTTCCGTGGGCCGTCATCGCGATGTTCGTCGCGGGTCTGCTCATCGCTAACCGTCGCCCCCGCGCACTTGTGGCGACCGGTATCGCGCTTGCCGCAGTGATGGCGCTGATGTTCGTGCTGTTCGACAGTGGCTTCATCTTCTTGACCTCGCTGGTGCAGCCGCCGTTTGGCGCTGCCGCCGGTGTCTTCTACAACGCGGTTGTGACGTACGCGCGTGATGTTGTGGGCACCGTGTTGGTCGCATCCATCATTTTGATTTTGGTCGGTTGGATGCTCTCGCCCTCGACGACCGTTATCCGCGAGTGGCTCAACCGTCGACTTGACGCAGGCCGCGCTGGACTCGATGGTGTGGGTGTCACGATGGGCAAGGCCGGTCGCCTGCTCGGTACGCAGGTCACGCCGATTCGTTGGTTGATCGTGTTGGTCGGTGTCGCAGCTGTGGTCTTCACCACACCGCACACGTCCGGACTCATCATCACGTGGACGCTGGTCACACTACTGCTGCTCACGATCTTCGAACTCGCGTGGCGAAAGCCGCTTGCGAAGTCCTCCGCTGCATCGGCGACCAAGCCAGCCACGGGTCGTCGTGCCGCGACGAAGTCGGTTTCACGCAAGCCGGCAGCAAAGAAGCCGGCCGCGAAGTAGTAGCTCTGCGCTCGACGCATACTGTTCTCCATGAGGTTCTCCCGCACCATTGTCATCGCGATGTCCGCTCTCGAAGCGCTCATCGCGGTGGCGATTGGGCTGGCGATTCCTCTGGTGCCGTTGACGCTGATGTGGATCACGCGGCTGGGTGACGGCATCGAGTGGCTTGTGTATTGGCGGGCATCCGCTGACATCTGGCTTCTCGGTCATGGCGTCGACATTCTCGTCACGCTCGACCCCGCCGTGTCGGCGTCACTGGGTGTTCCTGGCACTGAGGCACCGTTTTTCGTCAGCCTCGCCCCACTCGCGTTCGCGCTGATTACCGTCTTGCTCGGTGTGCGACTTGGTCGGCGCGCTGTCGAAGCGGGTACGGCCTATATCGGCCCGTCGGCGGGCATCATCACGTTTTTTGCGCTTGCCGTGCTCGTCGTGTTGAGCGCGGATCACCCGGCGGTGTCGCCGTCGCTCGCACAGTCGGCCATTCTGCCCGGTCTGATTTTCGCCATCGGCGTCGTCATTGGTGCACGCGGTGAAATTGGGCGGTCGGGTGGTCGCGCCGAACAGATTCAGCAAGCGTTGACGAAGTGGGTCACTGGGTTGCCGCAGTCGTTCCGCGCGCTCTCGCGGATGAGTCTCGCGGGCGGTGGAATCGCCATCGCCGCACTCATCGGAGTCGCCGGACTCGCACTCGCTGTGACGCTGCTCATGAACTTCGCCACCATTGTCGGTCTATACGAAGGGCTTCAGGGCGGACTGCAGGGCAGCTTCGCGATTACGGCCATCCAATTGCTGTACATGCCTGTGTTCGTCATCTGGGCGGCGAGTTGGCTAGTCGGGCCGGGATTCGCCATTGGTACCGGGTCGTCAGTCACACCTCTCGGATCGACGCTGGGTCCGCTTCCGTCGTTCCCGGCGTTCGGCGCGCTGCCTCCGGCTCACCTCGCCTACGGCTTTATCGGC
This sequence comes from uncultured Microbacteriaceae bacterium, assembly GCA_964651425.1. Taxonomy (GTDB): domain Bacteria; phylum Actinomycetota; class Actinomycetes; order Actinomycetales; family Microbacteriaceae; genus RFQD01. The sequence goes on from CAZYYL010000011.1 coordinate 9,573, forward strand.
CTCGTCGTTCCGATCGCCGTCGGATTCGTTGCTGGATACGCCGTTCGTGGCCAAGCCATTTCGGTCTACTCGTTTGCCAACGTGCGCCAAGCCCGGCTTCTGCGATCGCTGACCCCTGTCGGTATCGCCGTGAGTGGTGGCATTGCGCTCGGCGTTTTCGCGTGGCTCGCGTCGGGCTCGGTTGGCCCGGGGCGGCTAGTGGAAGTCGGACCGAACCTTTGGGTGGTCGCCGGCGTCTTCGCACTCGAACTTTTCGTCTCGTCGGCGCTGGGAATGGCCGCCCCGAGGCCCCGCGACAAGTAGCCGGTAGACTCGTCAGGTGCTCGACGTTCTCGTCTTGATCTCTGGATCGGGATCCAATCTGCGCGCGCTTGCCGAGGCAGCCGCCCACGAGGATTACCCCGCGCGCATCGTGGCGGTGGGCAGCGACACGCAAGCGTCTGGTCTCGCCCACGCCGAGGAATTCGGCATCCCGTCGTTCGTGGTGGACCCGCGCGCGTTCGAATCGCGTGAACTGTGGGCCGACGAGCTACGCGCACAAATAGAGGCGTGGAACCCCGATCTCATCGTGTGTGCTGGGTTTATGCGCATCCTGCCCGCCAAATTTGTTCGCGCGTTCACCCCGCGAATCATCAACCTGCACCCGGCACTGTTGCCGCTGTATCCTGGCGCACATGCGGTTCGGGATGCGCTCGCCGACGGTGCCACCGTCACCGGGTCGACCGTACACATTGTCGATGAAGGCGTTGATACAGGGCCCATCTTGCGGCAAGTATCCGTGCCCGTCGCACCCGGCGATGACGAAGCTGTCCTGCACGAGAAGATCAAGCTCGTCGAACGACCGTTACTCGTCGACACGATCGCGGCCATCGCCCGCGGCGAACTCAACCCGAAGGAGCATGCACGCGCATGAGCGGACCAACTCACGACCCGTCGCTGTACACGTCTCGAGACGTGGTGAAGGTCAATCGTGCCCTCATCTCGGTGAGCGACAAGACTGGCTTGCTCGACCTCGCCCGTGCGCTGTCTCAGGCGGGTGTCGAAATCGTGTCGACCGGTTCGACGGCGTGGACCATCCGCGACGCGGGCATCACGGTGGTTGACGTGAGCGAGGTGACCGGGTTCCCCGAGTCGCTCGACGGTCGCGTCAAGACTCTGCACCCCGGCGTACACGCGGGCATCTTGGCCGATCTTCGTCTCGAATCGCACAAGCAGCAGCTTGACGACCTCGACATCGAGCCGTTCGAGCTCGTCGTCGTGAACCTGTACCCGTTCCGCGAGACGGTTGCAGCCGGCAAGCCCGACTCCGACGTGATCGAGCAGATTGACATTGGTGGCCCCGCGCTGGTTCGTGCTTCGGCGAAGAACCACGCAAACGTGGCAATCGTTGTGGAGCCTGCGCGCTACCCCGAGATTATCGAGGCGGTTCGCTCCGGCGGAACGTCACTCGAGCAGCGCACAGGGTTGGCCGCCACAGCCTTCGCGCACACCGCTGCGTACGACTCGGCCGTCTCGGCGTGGTTCTCACGTGAGCAGAAGTTCCCAGCATCATTCTCGGTGTCTGCGCAGCGCGCATCCGTTCTGCGTTATGGCGAAAACGCGCATCAGGAAGCCGCCCTTTACGTTGAGCAGGGCGGACACGGCATCGCCCAGGCCACGCTGCTCGGTGGCAAAGAGATGTCGTACAACAATTACGTAGATGCCGACGCCGCAGTGCGCGCCGCCTTCGACTTCATCAACCCTGCCGTCGCGATTATCAAGCACGCGAATCCGTGCGGCATCGCGGTCGGGCGTGACAAGGCCGTCGACCAAATCGCCTCGGCGTATCGCAAGGCCCACGAGTGCGACCCCGTGTCCGCATTCGGTGGCGTGATTGCGGCAAACCGCACGGTCACCCTGCAGATGGCAGAACAGGTGAGTGAAGTCTTCACCGAGGTGCTCGTTGCTCCCGGCTTTGAAGCGGATGCGCTAGCGCTGCTGCGCCAGAAGAAGAACATGCGCATCCTGCAGTTGCCCGAGGACTTCGGCCGCGACAAGCGCGAATTCCGCGAGATCTCGGGCGGGTTCCTCGTGCAAGACGCTGACCTGTTTGACCCCACCGACAAACTGCTCGCGCAGACGGAGAAGTGGACGCTCGTCTCCGGTGAACCGGCGAACGCCGAGACCCTCGCCGACCTCGAGTTCGCGTGGAAAGCGTGTCGCTCGGTGAAGTCCAACGCGATCTTGCTCGCCAACTCGGGAGCTTCGGTCGGTGTCGGCATGGGTCAGGTCAACCGCGTCGACAGTTGCCACCTCGCCGTGACTCGTGCGGGTGCGCGTGCGGCCGGATCGGTTGCTGCGTCGGACGCTTTCTTCCCCTTCGCCGACGGTCTCGAAGTTCTCCTCAATGCGGGCGTGCGCGCCGTCGTTCAACCGGGCGGATCGATGCGCGATGATGAAGTGATTGCGGCTGCACAGAAAGCCGGCGTCACGATGTATCTCACCGGCGAACGCCACTTCTTTCACTAGCCCGCAGGTCTTTCAGTCCAACCCCACACCTCAAGAAAAGAAACCCATGACACCCATTCTTCGCCGCCTCCTCGCTTCGGTGGCCACGGCCTTCGCTCTCGCGTTCATCACGCTCGACGTGAACGGCCTCGCTTTCTTCCTCGCGAACAGCATGAAGTTCGACATCGTCGTCACCGCGGCGACATTCTTCCTCCCTGCACTCGCATTCCTTCTCCTCTTCACGGTCATCGCCGGACTCCTCGGCTGGCTCGCAAAGCGCCGCTGGTCATGGATCGTCGGAACCGTTATCGGTATCGTCACGGCCGTCGTCGGACTCATCCTGACCGTCGCGACGCAGGGCGGCACGTTCGACCAGTCGACGTGGGAACAGATCATTTCGT
>CAZYYL010000011.1:12560-14311 GCA_964651425.1 uncultured Microbacteriaceae bacterium
GTCGCGACGCAGGGCGGCACGTTCGACCAGTCGACGTGGGAACAGATCATTTCGTCGGTCGTCGGTGTGAACCTCGTCTACATCTCGACCGTCGCGGTCGCCACGGTGACGGCCGGCACGTGGGTCTACAACTCGATCATGCGCGCGAAGTTCACTCGCACCGGTCGTCGCATCGCACTTGTTCGCGCGCCGGCCGCCACGCTAGAGGACGGCCTCGTCACACACATCAAGCGCAAGAAGGTGGATGTTGACCTCGCGAACGACCAGTGGGACACGTATGTCGCTGCTTTATCGGCGTGTGGCTGGAACGTTGTCGAGGTCGCTCCGCGTGACGAACTCGCTGACTCCGTCTTCGTCGAAGACACCGTGGTCATGCTCGACGGCACGGCCGTCATCACGAACCCGGGCGCTGTCGAGCGCAAGGCCGAAGTTTTTGGCACCGAAGAAACCGTTCGTGGTCTGGGCATCTCGGTTGAGCGCATCCTCGAACCGGGAACTCTCGACGGTGGAGACGTGCTCAAGGTCGGCAAGACCGTCTACGTCGGTAGCGGTGGCCGCACCAACGGCGAAGGTATCCGCCAGTTCCGTGCGATTGCCGAGAAGCTCGGCTTTACGGTCGTCGCCGTTCCCGTCACGAAGGTGCTTCACCTGAAGTCGGCTGTCACCGCTCTGCCCGACGGCACGATCATCGGTCACCCGAAGCTCGTCGACAATGCGTCGATGTTCCCGCGCTTCCTGCCGGTTCCCGAAGAAGAAGGCGTTGCCGTCGTCGTGGTAGATGACACCACGTTGCTCATGTCGGCATCCGCTCCGAAGACGGCGGACCTGCTTCGCTCGCTCGGCTATCGCGTGATTGCGGTCGAGATCAGCGAGTTTGAAAAGCTCGAAGGATGCGTCACTTGCTTGAGCGTGCGCGTGCGCTAACGCTCGCAATCTAGCCGCCGACAGTTCACGAGAAGGGGGCGAAGTATCTTGATATCGAGATACTTCGCCCCCTTGCTTTAGACTTGAGCGGTTGCGCCAGTTGGGGCGCGCATCCCGTTTCAAGGAGTTTTCGTGGTCGAGAAAATCAAGGTTGAAGGCACCGTCGTCGAGCTCGACGGCGACGAAATGACCCGCATCATTTGGCAGTCCATCAAAGACACGCTCATCAACCCGTACCTTGATGTGAACCTCGAGTACTACGACCTTGGCATCGAGTCGCGCGACGCGACCGACGACCAGATCACGATCGACGCCGCCAACGCCATCAAGAAGCACGGCGTTGGAATCAAGTGCGCGACCATCACGCCCGACGAAGCCCGCGTGAAAGAATTCAGCCTCAAGAAGATGTGGAAATCGCCGAACGGCACGATCCGCAACATCCTCGACGGTGTCATCTTCCGCGAGCCCATCATCATCTCGAACATCCCTCGTCTGGTTCCCGGCTGGAACAAGCCGATCATCGTCGGCCGTCACGCGTTCGGTGACCAGTACCGCGCGACCGACTTCACGTTCGACAAGCCCGGCACGGTCACGATGAAGTTCGAGCCCGCCGACGGCAGCGCGCCGATGGAGTTCGAGGTCTTCCAGGCCCCGAGCGCCGGTGTTGCCATGGGTATGTACAACCTCGACGACAGCATCCGCTCGTTTGCTCGCGCTTCGTTCAACTACGGACTCGCACGTAGCTTCCCTGTGTACCTGTCGACTAAGAACACGATTCTCAAGGCCTATGACGGTCGTTTCAAGGACATCTTCCAGGAGGTCTTCGA
>CAZYYL010000011.1:14321-15022 GCA_964651425.1 uncultured Microbacteriaceae bacterium
ATGGTTGCCTCCGCTCTCAAGTGGGAGGGTGGCTACATCTGGGCCTGCAAGAACTACGACGGTGACGTGCAGTCGGACACGGTTGCGCAGGGCTTCGGTTCGCTCGGTCTGATGACCTCTGTTCTCACCACGCCCGACGGCAAGATCGTTGAGGCCGAGGCTGCCCACGGCACGGTGACGCGTCACTACCGCCAGTGGCAGGAGGGCAAGCCCACCTCGACCAATCCGATTGCCTCGATCTTCGCGTGGACCCGTGGTCTCGCTCACCGTGGAAAGTTGGACGGCAACGACAAGCTCATCGAGTTCACCAAGACGCTCGAAGACGTCGTCATCAAGACGGTCGAGTCGGGCGCGATGACCAAGGACCTCGCTGCACTTGTTGGTCCTGACCAGAAGTGGCAGACCACCGAGGAATTCCTCGCCACCATCACGACGAACCTCGAAGCGCGTCTCGGCTAATTCGCCGATACACGTTCTTCGTCACGGGGGTAATCGATGACGCGTGAAGCACGCAAAGACCTGTATCGGCACTTTGCTTCGCTGATTGCGCGTAACTGGATGCTCGTCGGCGCGATCTCGATTGCGGTCGTCGGCGGGCTGCTCACGTGGTGTGGGTTCGAACTCGTGGCTCGTTACACGATCAGTGCGTTCGCGCTGATCGTCGCGGGTTTCGAGTCGGTCGGAATGATCAAGTCGATCAT
>CAZYYL010000012.1:0-14427 GCA_964651425.1 uncultured Microbacteriaceae bacterium
TCCATCGCCGATGTCGAGCAATGAAACGTCGAACGTTCCACCACCGAGGTCGAACACCAGGATGAGCTCGTCTTCTTTGCCCTTGTCGAGCCCGTATGCCAGCGCGGCCGCGGTGGGCTCGTTGATGATGCGCAGCACGTTGAGTCCGGCGATTTCACCGGCATCTTTCGTGGCCTGACGCTCGGCGTCGTTGAAGTACGCGGGAACCGTGATCACCGCGTCGGTGACGGGTGCCCCCAGGTACTGCTCTGCGTCGCGCTTGAGCTTGCCCAAGATGCGTGCCGAGATCTCTTGCGGCGTGTACTTCTTGCCTTCAATGTCGGCGGTCCAGTCGGTGCCGACGTGACGCTTGACCGACGCGAGGGTGCGGTCGACGTTGGTGACGGCCTGACGCTTTGCCGGTTCACCGACAAGCACCTCGCCGTCTTTTGTGAACGCAACAACCGAAGGGGTCGTGCGGAATCCTTCGGCGTTGGCGATGACGGTGGGTTCTCCACCTTCGAGTACGGCGACAACCGAGTTGGTCGTTCCGAGGTCGATGCCTACTGCTCGTGACATATGTGTTGTTCTCCTTTAGGTTCCCCCTCGAGGTGAGGTGGGAAACGATGTTCTGACTCGCGTCTCAAGACTTGAGTCTTAGTGGCTCAAGTCTGACAGCAGCGGGCATCCGCTGTCAAGTTAATGGAGAAAACCTGAGCCAAATAGACTCAGGTTTCTCAAGCAGGTCGAATCTCGCACAAGCCGCGCCCGTGTTGTGCCGGGCGCGGCGCGGTCGTCCACTACGGGCGAGCCGACGCCACCAATCGCTCGACGTGCTCCGCGACGAACCTCTCGCCGAACTTGTCGATCTCACTTACTGCCTCCGACGGCACGTGCTGCCCGCTGCTCCAGACAGAGATCCCGAGAGTCGACCACGAGATACTCGCGGCAAGACTCATCGTCTGCACATCCTGAGCGGCCTTCGCGTGGAACTCTGGCGTCAGCCGGTCGGGCCACGCCGAAACTTCACCCGAACGAACCTCGCCGATGAGGTGAATGAGCACCGCGAGGTTGTACTCGAATAGCTCACGCATCTCGTCGCCGTGAAGTTCACGAAGGATGCGCGACGACTGCTGGCACGAATCGGGGTAGTTCAGCACCGCGCCCCAGCCGCGCATGTCGACCGTCCAGAAGATCTGTCCCTTGATCCAGGCACGTAGACGATCCTCCGGCGTCGCAGGGGCCTGACGCACACCATCATGAAGCCGGTTGATGTATCGGGAATAGACCACGAGCGCCGCTTCAGCAACGAGACCGTTACGTCCACCGAAGTAGTGATTGACCATCGGATAGGTGACGTTGATGCGGTCACAGATCGAATACGAGTTGAAGTCATTCGGGCCGACCTGAGCGATTTCGTCGATCGCCAAGTAGAGCAATTTCTCCCGAACCTTGGGCTCCGGGTCATCCCCGAATCTCAGCCAGTATTCCGCCGGCGGCGGTACGAATCCGGGTTTCGGCGGACGTGGTGGACGGGCCATGGCAGCTCCCTCTCGTCGCACGGGGCTTGTCGCACACGCGCGTCGAATCTAATGTGCGTCAATACTAACTTACGGTGCGTAAATCAGACCCCGCGAGCGATAGCGATGATGTTCGTGATGTGGCGACGAATTGCGAGTTCGGTGCTGAATTCGGGGTCGGACGATTGTGACGACACGAGATGGGAGCCCGAAGCCCAAAGCGTGAGGCCGTGAAGTGCCCAGACGGCGCTGGCCGTATCCAACGCCACCGACGGATTCGCCAGCAGTTTCTTGCGCGGCACCGACTGGGCATCAAATTCGATATCGGTGACGCGTCCTGCGCGCACATCCGCGACGAGCACACTCACCATCGCCATATAGAACTCGAATGACGCCTGGAGCTCGCCGTGGAAATCCGACGTCAGAATGTCGTACGACCCGCGAGAAATAATGGGGTACTGCAAAAAGACGCCGAGGCCCTTGTGGCGGGCGGCACCAGCGAGGTCGTAATCAATCCATGCACGGATGCGCTTCTCCGGGTCGCGGGGTGCGCCGTTGATCGCGGACGTGAGCCCGTTCACCGTGCGCTTGTACTCCAGCGCGACGGCCTCGGCGATGAGTCCGTCACGGCCACCAAAGTAATAGTTGATCATCGGGTATTTCACGCCGAGACGATCGCACACGTCTTTCGCGTTGAAGTCGCCGGGCCCGGCCTGACAGAGTTCCTCGATTGTGAGATAGACAATTCGCTCACGCACCGTCGGATCCGGGTTCTCCCCGAATTGCAACCAGTAGTTGTCATCGATTCGTGCGTCTGGCGCCGGGTACACCGGCTTAGATGGTCGCGCCATTTTCCAATCCCCTGATCCCCTGATCTCTTCACATCAACGATGTGAAGAGTTTTACTGCGCGAATTAAAGAATTCGACTGTCATTGAAGTATGACGGACTCGTCCCCCCGTCGATTCGTATGGCGCGCTAAATATTTACGGAGCAGTAGTCACAGATTCGCCATTCGGGACTACCCTTTTGGCATGACCACCGTCGCTCCTGTTACCGCTACTCGTCGTCGTACCGTTTTCGGATGGGCCCTGTGGGACTGGGGGACGTCGGCGTTCAGCGTGATCATCACGACGTTTGTCTTCCCCATATACATCGTGAACGAACTGTTCATCAACAAGGGCGGATATCCCTCGAGTCAGGGTGACCTTTCGTCCGGGTTCCAGTGGTCATTCGTTATTGCCGGAATCATCGTCGCGATTGCTGCACCCATCGTCGGTCAGCGGGCCGACGCATCCGGCGGACTTCGCACGTGGCTTGCGACGAACTCGATCGTTGTCGGCGCCGCGACGATCGCGCTTGCAGCCATCGCCCCGAACCCGTCGTTCTGGATTGTCGGACTTGCTCTCTATGTGATTGCCAACGTCTTCTATGAGTTTGCCTTCGTGAACTACAACACCGTGCTGGTTCGCATTACGACACCGAGAAATATCGGTCGCGTATCCGGATTTGGTTGGGGGCTCGGCTACGTGGGTGGCATTGTCGCCCTGCTCATCGCCTTGATCATGTTCATCGGACTGGGCAGTGGCACCGGCCTGCTCGGCATCACGTCCGACGACGCGTTGAACGTTCGCCTGTCCTTCGCCTTCACTGGCGCGTGGGCGATTTTGTTCGCACTTCCCGTGATTTTTATCGCACCGCGTCGAACTCCCGGATCGGCACGCTCTCGGATCAGCATCTTCTCGTCGTATGGCAAGTTGTTCCGTGACATCGCTCGCCTCTACCGCGAAGACCTCACCACATTCAGCTTCCTGATTGCGAGCGCAATCTTCCGCGACGGTCTCGCGGCCGTATTCACACTCGGTGCCGTCATCGCGGGCACGGTCTTCGGCTTCAGTTTCACGAGCATCATGTACTTCGGCATCGCGGCCAATCTCGTCGCCGGAATTGGCGTATTCCTCGGTGGAATCATCGAAGACAAAATTGGACCGAAGGCCGTCATCATGGGCTCACTCGCCGGCTTGATCATCGCAGGCATGTACGTCTTCTTATTCCGCGACATGGGTCAGGTGACCTTCTGGATCGGTGGCTTGCTGCTCAGTCTCTTCGTTGGACCGACGCAGTCGTCGAGCCGCACGTTCCTCGGTCGACTCACGACGCCGGGCAAGGAAGGTGAGCTATACGGTCTCTATGCAACGACGGGTCGCGGTTTGAGCTGGCTCACCGGCCTGCTCTTCGCGGTCGCCGCGGGACTGCTCGGTGGAGATGCGTACGGCATCCTCGCCATCGTTCTCGTGCTGCTCGTCGGCTTGTTGCTGATGATTCCGCTGCGACCGAAGTTCGCGGCGAAATAGTCGCGGGCGCTCTTTACGCGGGTACGGCCATCCATCGCAAAATCAACAGGATGGTCACGCCAAACCCGACCACGAAGTTGATGGCGAGAAAGAAGCGCCAGCCGCCATTGGCGCGCTCACATTCGCTGTCGCGGAGTGAACGGAACGGCCAGCACATGCCGATGTAGGGCAGTGCGAAGAATGCCGCGTAGAAGACGGGCCACGATTCGCGCCAGCCAAAGCCAGCCGCGAAGACGAGCATGATGCCGGCCGCGAGGTATTCCGCGATGGCGAGGCGCGTGGTCCATTTTGCGCCGAAGGCCGTAGCGATTGACGCCAGTCCGCCCTCGCGATCGGCTCGGATGTCCTGGACGGCACCGAACGCGTGAGACGCCGTTCCCCACAAAAAGAACGCGCCGAGGATTAGCCCCAGAGCCGGCGTGAATGTGGCTCCAGCGAGCACAAGACCATAAACGGCTGGGCTCACGAAGTGCGTGCTGGATGTCAGTGAATCAAGAACGGGGATTTCTTTGAAACGAAGGCCCTTTGCCGAATATGCGAGCACGGCAAACATGCTGATGGCGAGCGTGACCCACGACATTGGGTTGCCCACGATGACGAGAAAAATGATGAACGGGATGGTCGTAATCGCGACCGCCCACAACACGGGTGCATGCATCTCGCGTGCGAGTACCGCGCCCTCGACCCCGCCCTTGCGTGGGTTGCGCATGTCCGATTCGTAATCGAAGACGTCGTTGATGCCGTACATCGCGAGGTTGTACGGAACGAGAAAGAACAGCGTGCCGATGACGAACGTGACATCAACGGTGCGCGTGGTCATCAGGTATCCGGCGGCAAACGGGAACGCCGTGTTGACCCATGACAGCGGGCGGGACGACACGAACAGGGTGCGCAACAAGGTCATCGTTTCGCCTTTCGCTCGGTGAGCATCCACACACACGGAACAATCACCGCGACGGCGACCGTGTAAGAAAAGTCTTCAATGGGTGCGACACCGATGCGCATGCCGGAGAGCAAGGAGTCGTCGTACGCGACCAGTCCAATGCCGATGATCACGTTGTCAAAGATTGCCGTGAGCACGAGCATGACGGCCAGCGTGATGAGCATCGCGCGCCACGGGAGTCTGCGACCAGAAACAAGCGGGGTGACACCGAGGATCGCGCTTACGAGAACCAGAAATATGGCGTTCAACGCAACGTACGTCATGCGCGATCACCCCGGCTGAGCGCGCCACCACGCAACTGGCGAATCGCGCCGAACACATTCGCTGTCAGATAAGCCAGCAACGTCAAGAAGAACAGCTCTTCCAACGGAACCTCTGGCGCGACAAGCACGCCGGTCATCCAGGGGGATTCGCCGCGAAAGAAGATTCCGTTGGCGACACCCGCGAGGTCCCACGCGAGCAAGAACAGCACGGCTGAAATGACGGCGATGGATGCGCGCCGCGCATCCACCCAAAAGGCCAACCGAAATCGTCGGTCGAGTACAACCATGCCCGTCAATGAGATGAGCAGTGCCGCGAGGTACGCGAAACTCATCGATCCACCGTGGGATACAACGGCTCCGCAAGCGCCTCGGTAGACGTGTCTCCGCGAAGGCGCTTCACGAGCACCTCAGCGCTGATGAGGCACATCGGGAGCCCGATGCCGGGAATGGTCGAGCCACCCACGTAATAGAGGCCGTCGACCTTCTTGCTGATGTTGCCCGCGCGGAAGAACGCGCTCTGCGACAGCACGTGGCTAGGACCGAGGGCGGTGCCGCGCCAGGCGTTGAGGTCTGAAACGAAGTCAGCCGGGCCCACCGTGCGACGCACAACGATGCGATCGGCGAGGTCGGGGATACCGGCCCAGGTCGCGATTTGTTCGATGGCCGCATCCGCTGCCTTTTCGACATTTGCGTCACCTTTGCCATCGAGCCCACCCTTGCCAATCGACGGGTCGGCTGGCACGGGGATGAGCACGAAGATGTTCTCGTCGCCCTTGGGCGCCACTTTCGCGTCAGTGGCACTGGGCTTGCACACGTAAATCGATGCGGGATCGGGAATCGACGTGGGCTCGTTGAAGATGCGCGAGAAGTTGTCGTTCCAGTCGCTCGTGAACAAGAGGTTGTGGTGCAGGAGCTCGGGCAGTTGGCCCTTCACGCCGAGGTACACAAGTACAGCGCTCGGACCCGGGACGCGCTTGTCCCACCACTTCTGGTCGTAGGTCTGCAAGTTTTCGGGAAGCAACTTCGTCTCGCTGAAGTGCAAGTCGGCGGCCGAAACGACGAGGTCCGCATCCAGACTCTTCGTCACGCCGTTCTGTTCGTAGTCGACGCCCGCGACGGTCGCGCGACGACGACTGTTGGCCGAGTTTACCGATGTGCGGATACGCGTCACGGGTGCGCCCGTCACAATCGTGACGCCCTCTGCTCGCGCCAAGGCCTCGATGCTCTGGATCACCTTGGTGAAGCCGCCCTGCGCGTAGAGCACGCCATCTTCGAGGTCAAGGTAGCTCATCAGGTGATACATGCTCGGCGTGATGAACGGGGAAGACCCGAGGAATACGGCGGGGTAGCCGAGCATCTGGCGGAGTCGCGGGTCGTGCACGTGACGCGCCGCAAAGTCGTGAAGCGTTTCGCGAAGGAGGCGCGTGAGCTTGCCGGTGCGGCTCAACACGTCGGCGCGCAGCAGCGGGCCGATCTTGGCAAAGGTCGTATAGAGAAACCGCTTCTTGGCGATCTCGTAGGTGTCGCGAGCCGAGTTGAGATAACGCTCCATCGCGGGGCGACTACCCGGCTCGATTTCTTCGAACAGGCGAAGGTTGGCTTCACGATCGGCACGCACGTCGATTCGCTTCGCCGGAAAACTACCGTCTTCTTCAAAGAGCACACGGTAACCGGGGTCAAGCTTGGACAAGCTCAGCTGTTCGTCACTCGATGTGCCCATCAGCTTGTAGAAGTGATCAAATACCTCCGGCATCAAGTACCACGACGGGCCGGTGTCGAAGCGGAATCCGTCCTTCTCCCACGAACCGGCTCGACCACCCACGGTGGGATTCGATTCGAGGAGAGTGACCTCGTATCCATCACGCGCGAGAAGCGCCGCCGCTGCCAGTCCGGCGATGCCGCCGCCGATGACGATAACTGAAGTGGTCACAATGCTACTTTCCGTTGAGGGCGAGGTTGACGATTAAAGAACGAAGCCGAGCACCGCGGCGAGCGCGAGCCGTAGCTTCGCCACGGGAGGCACGCTAATTCTTTGTGTGCGCAGGACCGCAGCCGGCGTGCGTGCGATTCGACGGTTGAGTTCGGCGAACAGACTCTGCGCAAGGGCGACCGCACGGCGGCTTGACCGAGGCAACATCGGAACGATTGCGCGCGAGCAGGCGAGGTCGTCATTGATGTCGGCGACCAGGGCGAGTTTGTCTTCGTCGGTGAGCTTCTCGAGATCGACGCCCGGAAAGTAGCTGCGTCCGAGGTGATCAAAATCGGCGGACAAGTCCCGCAAGAAATTGACTTTCTGGAAGGCCGCGCCGAGGGCTCGAGCGCCTTTCACGAACGTTGCGTGTTCGCTTGCCGAGGTGGGTCGCTCCCGCAGAAACGCCTGCACACACATCAGACCGATTACCTCGGCGGATCCATAGACATAGGCGTCAAACGATGCCGCATCGTGTGTCGACTCCGTCACATCGGCGCGCATCGAGGCGAAGAACGGGCGCGTGAGGTCGGTGCCGATGCCGCAACGTCGAGCGGTCAGTGCGAACGCGTGCACGATCAAGTTCGAGCTATAGCCTGACAACATCGCTCGCTCGGTGTCTGCCTCAAGCGCGTCGAGCTGAGCGCGGACATCCGCTGCTGCCAACCCCGCATCTGCGGCCACGCCGTCGACAATTTCGTCTGCCACGCGCACGAGCCCGTAGACGTTCTCGACGTCCTGTCGAACGGTTGCGCCGAGCAATCGCGTCGCCATTGAGAACGACGTCGAGTATTCACGAATCACGAGCGATGCGCTCGCCTGAGCGACCCGGTCGTAGAGGTCTGTCTGGCGGCTCATTCGCACATCGCGTCGGTAGGCTGAACAGGCACGTTCCCACCCTAACCGCGAAGGGCTCGCAACAGTGGTTCACGCCGATTCCGTCGAGTATGTGGTGTTGCTCGATGACTCCGGTCGGCCCATCGGCCAACACGACAAATCGACCGTACACACGCTGGATACGCCCCTTCACCTAGCATTTTCGTGTCACGTGTTCAACGACGACGGCCTTCTGCTCGTGACCCGGCGAGCGTTATCGAAAAAGACGTGGCCTGGAGTGTGGACGAACTCTTTCTGCGGACATCCCGCACCGGGCGAAGACATGGGCGAGGCAGTACTTCGTCGGGCACAGCGTGAGCTTGGCATGGAAATTACCCACGTGCGCGAAGCTCTCCCCGATTTTCGATACCGCGCGGTGGACGCGTCGGGAATCGTCGAGCATGAGATCTGCCCGGTCTTCACTGCTGTCGCCGTGTCGGCGCCCGCGCCCGCTGATGATGAAGTGGCCGAATTCGCATGGGTCAACCCACACGAACTTCTCGGTGCCGTCGAACGAGCACCCTGGGCATTCAGCCCGTGGCTCACCCTTCAGTTGCCCGCACTTGATGCGCGTGGCGTGCTCCTCGCTCACTCGGAGTAACGCAGATCGCGAGACATTCGTCGGCCAGTCGGCGGGCCGGGCTAGTTAGCCGCCGACGGCTCCCGCGTCCGTCACGCTGACGTCAGTGTGGTGGAAGTTCAAGAATGAACGGGATGCCGTCGGCCCGCGCTGTCCGTGGTAACGCGATTTGTACTCCGCCGAGCCGTACGGCTTCTCAGCCGGCGACGACAGACGGAAGAAGCACAACTGCCCAATCTTCATACCCGGCCACAGCTTGATCGGCAGAGTCGCCATGTTCGAAAGTTCGAGAGTGACGTGACCGCTGAATCCCGGGTCAATGAATCCGGCGGTGGAGTGCGTGAGCAGCCCGAGACGACCGAGCGAGCTCTTGCCCTCGAGTCGTGCGGCGACGTCGTCCGGCAGCGTGACTTGCTCATAGGTGGCTCCGAGCACAAATTCGCCCGGGTGCAAGATGAAAGGCTCATCGGGCGCAACTTCGATGAGGCGCGTGAGGTCCGGCTGGTCTTCCGCCGGGTCGATGAACGGATACTTGTGGTTGTCGAACAAACGAAAATAACGGTCAATGCGCACATCCACGCTCGACGGTTGAATCATGTTCGCGTCATACGGGTCGAGCGAGACGCGGCCCGACTCAATTTCCGCGCGAATGTCGCCATCTGAAAGAAGCATGAGCAAAAGTCTACCGACGCGCGTCGGGCTGGCTTGTTAGCTAGAAGGGCAGTTCCGCGTCGGCTGCCGCGGGCACAAACTCGTCACCCGTGACGGTCGCCATGAACCGTTCGACATCCGGATCGACGATGACATCGGACGGTCGCAGACCGCGGCTGAGGTACAGCCCATCGAGCGTAGTGATGCGGCTGAGCGCAACGTACGTCTGACCCGGCGCGAACACGCGCGACCCGAGGTCGATGAGGGCCTGTTCGTAAGTTTGACCCTGTGACTTGTGGATGGTCACCGCCCACGCCAATCGCAGTGGGAACTGCGTGAACTCCGCAACAACATCGCGCGTGAGCTCTTTCGTTTCGTTGTCGTAGGCGTATTGGTACTGCTCCCACGTCACGGGTTCGACTTCGTACTCGTGGTCGTCACCAAAGCGGTCCTCAACGATGACCTTGATCTTCTCGCCGAGATGACTGACCGTGGCCATGGTTCCGTTGACCCAGCGCTGCTCGGAGTCATTGCGCAGGAACATCACGCGGGCGCCAACCTTGAGCACAAGATTAGGATCGGCAGGGAACGAGTTTGCCTTGAAATCACCCATGATGTCGGCCTCGGCCGTTAGCGGACGACCGCCCAGTTTGGCCAGGCGTTCCGAATTGATGCGATTGACCATCTCGTTCGTGGTGCAGAGCGTAATGATGTCGGGGTCCGTCGCCGGGCGTAATCCTGCTCGGTTAAGGGCCGAGCCGATTTCCTCGTCTACGCGTCCGTGACGCACGGCGTTGAGCATGCGCTTAAATTCGTCGTCACGTTGGCGGTGAATCTCGGTGAGTTCGTAACTCATCAGCGCTGTCTCGTTCCACACCTTCGCATCGAAGAACCACGTCGAGCGATAGTGGTCGGCGAAGAACTGCTTCTCTTCGAGCGTGCGCGGTGGAACGGGTGCAAGTTGATAGGGGTCGCCGAACATCAGGACCTGCACGCCACCGAACGGCTCGCGGCGACGGTTGCGGGCTTCGCGAAGAATGCGGTCGATGGCGTCCATCACGTCGGCATTCACCATCGAAATTTCGTCAATGATGAGCGTTTCGATCGACTGCATCAGCTTGCGCTTGGGAGCCGAAATCGTGAGGTCTTGCTGGCCGATCAACCCGATGGGCAAAAAGAAGAGCGAGTGAATCGTCTGACCCTCGACATTGAGCGCGGCCACGCCCGTCGGCGCACACACCGCAACCTTTTTCTCGGTGTGCTCGGTAAAGAATCGAAGCAGGTGGGACTTACCTGTGCCGGCACGACCCGTGATGAACATGTGAGCGTTCGTGCTCTCCATCTGGTCAAAAAGGTCTTGCTGTTCGGGTGAGAGCTGCGCGTCCATGGGGCCCTCCTCGAAGCTGTGCGAAGTCTCAAGTGTACGGCGCGGGTGCGACTCCACCGTGTCGTCCACGCAGGTTGAGGTCTATAAGATTGCGCTCGTGAACGCCGGTGCAGAAGTAGCGAGATTTCGACGACCTCCGCGCCGTGAACTTGTCGCCATGATCTCGATTGCCGTGCTCCTCGTCGGGTCGGCCATCACGGGCGCGGTTGCTCTGACTGCTCACGAGTTCAGCCCCACCGCGTTCGTCTCGCAATACATGGATGCGCTCGCGCGTCGCGACGTCGCGTCAGCTCTCTCAATGCCCGGCGTGGTCCCGGCCGGTCAAGATCCCGTTCGATTCGCAAAGTCGTCCGCCGCCACCCTGCTCACTCCGGCCGCGCTTCCCGGTTCCAACGCGCACGCAACTTTCTCAATCTCACGTGACGAACTCGTGCCCGGCGATCCGGCATCCGGGAGCCCCGAAACTCACCGGATCACCGTACTCAGCTCCCTCGCCCAGGACTCCCTCACGTTTACCGTTGCGCACACCGGTTCCGTTGCTGGGCTCTTCACGCAATGGGCGTTCGTCGACTCCCCCTTAGCGACACTCCACGTCACGACCGAACACGCCACGTTCTTCAGCGTGAACAGCCTCGGCCCTATCGACATCGTCGCCCTTGACCCGGGCGCGAATCCGAATGACTTCACGGCCGAATTCGACTTCACGGTTCTCGCTCCGAGTTCGTACACGGTCAAGATTGATTCTCAGGCGCTGACGTCTGACCCGGTCACCGTGAACGTCGTTCCGGGCGAGACCGTAACCGGCGCAACCAACTCCGCCACCGTCACGGCGAATCCCACAGCGGGCTTCACCGCCCGCGTGCAAAAGGAGGTCGAGACGTTCTTTGACGGCTGTGTCGCGCAGAAGGTGCTGCTCCCGTCAGGGTGTCCGTTCGGAGTGCGAATCGACAACCGCGTCGTCGGTGAACCCTCGTGGTCAGTCGTCAGTTATCCCACCGTGTCACTCGTGGCCGGTGACACGGGCTGGCAGATCGCTCCGGCACCGATGCTGCTTCACTTCGTCGCGGACATCCAATCGCTATTCGACGGCAGCGTGACCACGGTGAGTGAAGACATGCCCATCAATGTGGGCGGGCAAGTGGGTTTGAGCGCATCCGGCGACATTTCTGTCATCATCACGCGCGCGGACTAGCTTCGTGGCGAGCCGTCGGTAGCGGCAATCTTTCGAAGCATCTCGTTGTAGGCGTCGAGCTCGGCGTCATTCGTTCGATCCGCCTGACGGTCTAACCGTCGGGCGACCTTCGTGTCATTACGACTCCACTGAATCGCAATCACCACGGCGAGCAACGCGTTCGGAATCTCGCCCACGCTCCACGCAATTGCACCGCCATTGATTTGGTCGTCAATTGGCGTTTGGCCCCACGTTCGGCCCATTGCGCCATACCAATCGGCGAGCAACAGTGCTTCGCCGCTCATGATGGTGAGGCCGAAGAACGCATGCACCGTCATGGCGATAAGAAGCTGCACGAGGCGGAACGGGTATGAGAGTCGGTTGACTCCGGGGTCAATGCCGATGAGGCTCTGCACAAACAGGTAACCAGCGAGCAGGAAGTGCACGACCATCCACTCATGGCCAATGTGGTTGGTGATGGCCCAGCGCAAGATGCCCGTGAAATAGAACACCCACAGCGAACCAACGAAGTTCACTGTCGCGAAAATCGGGTTCGAAATCAGTCGGGCGTACCACGAATGAACGGCGATGAGGATCCACTCGCGTGCGCCTCGGCTCCCGTCGGTTCGTTTCGTGATGGCGCGCATGGCGAGCGTCACGGGGGCCGCCGGCACGAGCAGAATCGGCACGATCATGCCGAGCGCCATGTGGGCAAGCATGTGCTGGCTGAACAAAACGTGCTCGTAGAGATTGACTCCACCGCTGGTGATCCAGAGAAGGATGCCCAATCCCGCAATCCACGACAACACCCGCAGCACCGGCCACGCGTCACCTCGGCGCTTGAGTCGCACGTATCCCGCGACGTAGAAGAACATGCCGAACAGGCACACGGCCAACCAAATCGGGTCGATCCGCCACATTGTGAAATACGTCGAGATGTCCAAGGGTGGGGGCAAGACTTCGCCGGTTAATATTTGTGCCGGCGTGGGTGAAGCCACAGCCTCCTGTGACACGGGAGTGGGCGTGCGAGAGAGACCGGCCGCAAGTCCCATCGCGGTGCCCATCACGGCCAACTCGAGTGCGATGAACCAGGTGTACGAGCGACGTGCGGCCGAGAGGAAGAATCCGCGTTGCCACGCGCCGAAAACTCCGAGAAGCGCCAGCGCGATGACCTTGAGCAACACAACCGAACCGTATGGCGTAGTGAGCGCCTGCCACGAACCGAGGCGAACACTCGCGTTCAGTACGCCGGAACCTGCGACCGCCACGAAAGCCACCAGGGCGAGAGTCGAGTATCGGCGCACAACGTTGAGTCGCTCATCCGCTGACATCATCGACTGCACGAGCACAATCGTGAGGAGTCCGCCGAGCCACACCGCGACAAACACAACGTGGATGAGAAGAGAGTTGGTTGCGAGGGCGTGACCGGCGGCACCGGCTGCATGACCCTGCAACGCAAGTGGCACCACAGTGCCGAGCGAAACGAGACCTACGAAGAACAAGAGTGTCTGGTTCGTTACTGCGAAACACAACACGGTCGCCGAGGCCGCGCAAATGGTGACGATCATCCAGGCTTGGCCGAGGCCAACCTGTGTCAAGAAGAAGCCGAGCTGTTGACCGAAGGATGCGCTGGGCTCGAACTCCGCCTGACTCACGTTGAGGAACGTCAACAGTGCGGCGCTCGCTGACGCAATGGTCGTCACGACGCCCCCGACGCCGGCGACGTCGATTGCGGCACGGTACGCAGGACTCGTCGATGGGATGCCAAACAACGCGATGGTGAGTGAGCCGATGAGAACGGATGCGCCCAGGTAGACCAATAGCGTGGTCGCCGTCAACCACACCGCGACAGAAAGGTTTCCCGCGATGCCGGTCAGCGCACCGCCGACCGCAAAGGCGATGGCCAAACCGGCCCCGCTGAATGCCGCAATGAGAAGCGGTGTGCTCAGTCGGGCGGCGAGGTTCACGCTTTCCAGCCTACGCACCAGTACACCCGTCATTGTGCCTGGTCTCCCCGCAGTGCCCCAAACGGCGAATGACCGTCCCTTTGGGGACGGTCATTCGTGAAGAGGTAAGGAACTTACTTCTTGACAGCTGCCTTCAGCTTGCTTCCAGCCGACACCTTGACGGAGTTGCTTGCAGCGATCTGGATCGTGGCACCCGTCTGGGGGTTGCGGCCGGTGCGGGCTGCGCGAGCGGTGCGCTCGAACGAGATCCAACCCGGGATAGCAACCTTCTCACCCTTGCTGACCTGGTCAGAAACGATGTCAAACAGTGCGTCGATGACGCGACCGGTGTCTGCCTGCGAGATGTTGGTCTTGCCTGCGATTGCCGCAACGAGCTCAGACTTGTTGAGAGCCATGGTGTCCTCCTGGACCTGTTTATGGGAACGAGTGGAGCCTCACGGCCCGTCTCAAATCAGCCGGATGGCTGATTCGTCCTAAAAACTACCAGCTTGACTTACGAATACCCGGCAATTCGCCGTGGTGTGCCATTTCACGGAATCGGACACGCGAGATGCCAAATTTCGTGAGAACACCACGGGGACGGCCGTCGATTGCGTCGCGGCTGCGAACACGAATCGGCGAGGCGTTGCGGGGGAGCTTCTGCAGTCCCACGCGCGCAGCTTCGCGGCTTTCATCGGTGCCCTTGGGGTCAACCAAGGCCTTCTTCAGTTCAAGGCGCTTCGCGGCGTAACGCTCGACGATTACCTTGCGCTGCTCGTTACGAGCAAT
>CAZYYL010000013.1:0-14345 GCA_964651425.1 uncultured Microbacteriaceae bacterium
GTCAACTTTGCGAGAGCTTGCGCGACCGTCATGACCCCGACAAAGTTCGGGATGTCCACCATGTCGGGACCCTTCGACACCACCGCGTCGACGACGTCACCGGGCTTGAGTCCGGCATCCGGAACAGCGAGGCCGATCAGAAGTCCCTTCTCGATGGTGTCGCTGAACTCTTCGCGATGTGCGCCCAGCGTGAGTCCGGCACCACGAAGGAGAGCCGTGGCCTCGTCAATCGTTTTTCCCGTGACGTCGGGGATGGGTCCCGCCGACACGATGAGTGTGACGGTGCCCGCTTCGGCGTAGGTGGCGCCAAGCGGTTGACCGTCGCTACCCAGAGCGCGGATGACCACGCCCTTGGCGACGTCGGCGGAGAAGAGATTCGTCGTGGGGCCAACCACGAACCCGGCCGTCGTGGCCAGCGTGTGCGCATCCGTTTCGGGAATGCCGGCAAGGGTCGGAACGGGCAACATCTTGGGACCCAGTGAAACAAGAAGTGTGATCGTCGAGCCGCGCTGAACGAGACTTCCTTCGGCCGGGTCCGTGCCCGCGATGAGCCCCACGGGAACAGTCGTCGAGTTTGCTTGGCCGGTCTTGATGGTGAATCCGGCTGCTTCCATGGTGCTTTGCGCCTGAGCCGGATTCATGCCGGCGACGGCCGGCACGCTGTCAAGTGCACCCGGACCGGCAGTGAAGAACCAGGCAAGTCCGCCACCGAGAACCGCGAGCGAAATAGTGGCGATGATGAGCCACAGCCCACGCTTCTTGCGCGTCTCGGCGCTGGTGTGAAGTCGAGCGATGGCATCCGTGTCGGTGCCAACCTGGCGAACAGAGCCGGTGAGAACGCGCGTTGCGTCGATCGAGTCACGTTCACCAGCGGGCATGACCATGGTTTGTTGTGTCGACAATCCGGTCGATTCCGTTGGGCGCTTGAGAGCTCGTTCCGCCTCGATGAGAGCCGACAGCAAGATGTTGGCGCTGGCGGGTCGGTCATCCGGTTTGCGTTGCGTAGACCAGAGAACCAGTTCGTCGAGTTCCGGCGGAACGTTCGGGTTCAAGATGGATGGGCGCGGCACATCATTGTGGGCGTGCTGATAGGCCACCTGCATCGGCTGGTCGCCGGTGAATGGCTGTTCGCCTGTGAGCATCTCGTACATCATGATGCCGAGTGCGTAGATGTCGCTGCGGGAGTCCGCGGTGCCGCGAGTGAGTAACTCGGGGCTGAGATACGCAATGGTGCCGAGCAAGGCCTGACCCGATGCGGTGTTTGCCGTCGTCGCGCGCGCGAGGCCGAAGTCGCCCAACTTGATACGACCGTCATCAGCGAGCAGCACGTTCTCTGGTTTCACATCACGGTGAATGATCCCCGAATCGTGTGCGGCGGCAAGTCCGCGCAATACGGAGTCCATGATGTCGACGGTTTGCTCGGGCGTGAGCTTTCCGTAGTCTTTGAGTAAGTCGCGAAGGGTGATGCCCGGCAGGTACTCCATGATGAGGTACGCCATGTCGCTGTCTTGACCCTGGTCAAACACACTGACGACGTTGGGGTGCGCAAGGCGGGCCGCCGAGCGTGCTTCTTGGATAAATCTGCTGGTGAACGATGAGTCATCTGCGAGGTGACTGTGCATCACCTTGACGGCAACGCGGCGTTCGAGACGCAAGTCGGTAGCGAGGTAGACCGTCGCCATGCCACCCCGAGCGATTCGCTTTGTCACCTGGTAGCGACCGTCGATGAGGCGACCAATCAGCGCATCACCGGTCGAGGCATTCACAGACCAAAGTCTAAGTAACGCACCGCTCGACACCGGGGAGCGAAACGCACGAGAAGTGCGAGAACTCGCGGTTCTTACGCAAGTGCGTCGGGCGCAGGAATGTCACCCATAACGTCGGCGTTCGGGATGACCAACCGCTGACCCACGACGAGTCGACTCTGCGGGCCAAGACCGTTCGCGGTCATGAGGGCGAGTGGCTGGACACCGTAGAAGCTGGCAATGCTCGCGAGAGAGTCACCTGCAGCAACACGGTAACGAGACAGTGCCTCAGCCTCGCCACGGTCATACGGGTCAGATGAGAATTGGGGGATATGCAGCACCTGTCCCGCGAAGATCATCGTCTTCCAGCTCAATCCGTTTGCCGTCAATAGTCCGGCGGTTGAGACTCCGTAACGACCTGCGATGGTAGACAGGGTGTCGCCCGGCTCAACCGTGTGCGTGCGCGGGCGTGATTCGCCTGGTCGCGCAGGGTTCGGGCTCGAGACCGGACGTGAGCCGCCGAACCCGGGTTGAGGCGAGTCACGTGGCTCATCGGCCGCTCGCGCGGGCGCATCCGTTGACACAGCACCAAAGAACAGACCGAGGATCGCTGCGATTGCGACAGAGGTCTTTGCTCGAACGCGTCGGGCAATTTCGACAACGCCCGTCGAGTTTCGTGACCCGTTGCGCACGGTGGGCGCGCTCGCTGTGTGCGTCGATCGATAGTGGATTCCGGTCACGGCAAGTCACCTCCCTCTGGTGCGCGCGAAATAATTACTTGAGTATTCCCACTGGATGTGCCTCGGGTCGGGATTATCCACGGCGTTTTGCGGGAACCGGCGAGCGTGGCAAACTCTGACACCGTGGTAGCAGACGTATTTGAAAACACTGAGTGGTTGACCGTTCCCGACCTCGTCGAACTCCTCGGCATTTCGCAGAGCCAGGTTCGGCGACTCATTGAAGATCGCGCGTTGGTGTCAATCCGTCGAAATGGCGTTGTCGTCGTACCAGCACTCTGCATCAAAGACGGCGAAGTCATGAGTGAGATCCACGGAACCGTGGTCGTGTTGAGCGACCTTCGCTTCACGGATGAAGAAATTGTGCGCTGGCTTCTCGAGGTCGATGACTCGTTGGATGCCACGCCGATTGATGCTCTGCGCGCCGGGCGCAAGGCCGAAGTGCGTCGCGTCGCAATGACGCTGGTCTAGATAGCGAGATCAGGAAACGCGGTCAGTGACCCCGCGCGCGAGTTCACACAAACCTGCGCAAGCTTCGTCGCTGAATGCGCTCGCATTAATTGCGGCGGTCGACTGTGCGAGGTAGTCCGTAATGAGTGACTCAACCTCATCGCGCGCACCACACTGAATCAGCGTGTTCTGAATCACGGACACCTGCTCGTCGGTCAGGGCGCGGTCTCCGAGAAGTTCGTTGAAGAGTCTTTGTTCCTTGGCGCTGATGCGCGACATGGCCAGGGCGATCAAGATTGTGCGTTTGCCTTCACGAATATCGTCGCCCGCCGGCTTTCCGGTCACGGCGGGGTCACCGAAAACACCGAGCACATCGTCGCGCAGCTGGAACGCGAATCCGAGTGGCAGACCGAATGCGCGAAGCGACTCGACGTCACTCTGGCTTGCGCCGCCAAGAACGGCACCAATGACCAACGGCGCTTCGATCGAGTACTTCGCCGACTTGTACACAACGACTCGGCCCGCGCGGTCGAGTGCGTCAGTTGGGGCGACCTGTGGCCACGCCCGCTCCTCGACGATGTCGAGGTACTGGCCCAGAGTGACCTCGCGGCGCATCCGATTGAATTCTTCGCGCGTACGTCGACGTGTCAGCACATCGGCCGAATCGAGTGCGGAATTGACGAGTTCGTCACTGTAAGCGAGGAGCAGGTCGCCGAAGAGGAGTGCGGAATTCACGCCGAACGACGCGCCATCTCCGGCCCACCCCGATGAGGAATGTGTCGCCTCGAAAGCGCGATGCGCGGAAGGCTGACCGCGACGGGTGTCGGAGTTATCCATGATGTCGTCATGAACGAGGGCGGCTGCGTGAAAGACCTCAAGGGCGGCCGCGATGTCGATGACACTGTCGGTGATTTCAGCGCCGCGGATGCGATAACCAAGAATCGCGCACAACGCGCGAAATCGCTTTCCGCCGTTCAGGAACTGCTTCGCGAAGGTGTCGAACGATCGAACATCGTTTCCGAGGTCATCCATCTCGCTCGCACGTTCGGCGAGGAACTCTTGGAGTCGCGCAGTGACGCGAGCCACCCACTCTTCTCGATTTGGCACCCGCCTAGCCTATCCACGACGGGCCGGGGTACACTTCCCCTGAAAGCCCATCTGTTTCTTCACACCCGGAGGCTGGCATGCCATTGTCGGAGCACGAGCAACGACTTCTCGATGAGATGGAGCGCAACCTGTACGGCGGAGACGCCGATGTGGTCACGCCCCGTTCGGGTCGCGCAAACTATCGCTTCATCACTCTCGGTGCGCTCGTTGCACTGGCTGGCGTCGGGCTCATGATCGGTGGCGTGATGTCGCAATTTATCGCGCTCGGACTTTTCGGCTTTGTCGTCGTGTTTGCCGGCGTGCTCCTCGCGAGCCGCCCCTCGGCTGACGGCGCCAAGGGGTCCTCGACGGCCTCGGCAGGTTCGTCTCGCCGTGGCCAAACGCGGATGACATTCATGCAGCGCATGGAAAAACAATGGGATGACCGCCAGGACGGCCGAATATAACGTCCTGACTGAGTACGTGAGATAGCCGCCCTTCGGGGCGGCTTTTCTGTTTTTCCAGTGCCATCTGGTGCGCTCAGAGCCTGAGGTCACCCTTTGACTGGTTCCTTTAGCCCAAAAATCGGTGAATTTCCTCCATTTCCCTCCACCTGTAAAATCGTGATAAATACAGGGTTAAAAGCGCTTATTTCGAAAAATATTTCTTGATTTACTCATTTTGTGGTGCAAAGTGGAGTAAAGTGGAAGAACGCACCACTTGACTGGCCGGAAAGAGGGGAGGTGCGCGACATGTTCCTCGGTACACACGCACCCAAACTCGACGACAAGGGTCGAGTGATCCTGCCGGCAAAGTTCCGCGACGAACTCGCCTCGGGAATCGTCGTGACCCGCGGTCAGGAGAACTGCCTCTACGTGTTCACCGCACGAGAGTTCGAAAGCCTGCACGAGAAGATCCGTCAGGCACCGGTGACGAGCAAGGTCGCCCGTGACTTCCTCCGCGTCTTTCTTTCGGGTGCAAGTGCCGAGACGCCGGATAAGCAGAACCGCATCACTTTGCCGGCCAACCTGCGAACGTACGCCGGGCTCTCACACGACCTCGCGGTCGTCGGCGCGGGCAATCGCGTTGAAATCTGGGACGCGGCCACATGGGATGCCTACCTGGCGAACCACGAATCCACCTTCTCTGGAACCGAGGAGGAGGTGATTCCCGGGCTCTTCTAGTCGATGTCCTGTGGCTCCTCGCCGATCGCAACCGGATGCACTTCCCCGGTAGCTGGCTGTGAGACGGAGGGGAACCACAGCACATCGACCGCCGGACATAACGTCATGGATATCCGTCACATTCACATCCCCGTGTCACTCGAACGGTGCATTGAGTTGCTTGCGCCTGCGCGCGAGGGCCCCGGCGCCCTTCTCGTCGATGGCACGCTCGGCATGGGCGGACACACCGAGGCGTTCCTTTCTCGTTTTCCGCATCTTCATGTCGTCGGCATTGACCGCGACACGGATGCGCTTCGCATCGCCACGGAACGACTGGCCGCGTTCGCAGACCGAGTCACGCTGGTGCACGCTGTCTTCGACGAAATCCAAGACGTCTTGGCTCGGGTGGGTCGACCGCGAGTCAATGGATTCTTGTTCGATCTCGGTGTCTCCTCGCTCCAACTCGATCGCGCCGAACGCGGTTTTGCCTATGCTCAGGATGCGCCGCTCGACATGCGGATGGACCAAACCTCTGGCACGACCGCAGCCGCCATCATCGCCACATATGACGCTGACGAGTTGATGGACATCTTCCGTCGCTATGGCGACGAGAAGCTCGCGCCGCGTTACGCACGGGCGATTGTGGATGCTCGCGCATCGAGCCCAATCGAAACTAGCGGGCAACTCGTTGACGTGCTTCAAAAGGCAACTCCGGCAGCTCTCATGAACGCGGGGCACCCGGCAAAGCGCGTATTCCAGGCCTTGCGCGTTGAAGTCAATGAGGAACTCAGCGTGTTGCACCGAGCACTACCGCAAGCACTGGCGGCAACAATCGTCGGCGGCCGAATTGTCGTGATGGCCTACCAGTCACTTGAAGACCGAATCGTGAAGTCCGAGTTCGCCGACGTGACAACGGATGCAACCCCGGTCGGCGTGCCCGTCGGAATTGCCTCGATGGCACCGACTTTCAAGCCACTTACCCGTGGCGCCGAAATGGCCAGCGATGACGAGAAGGCAGCGAATCCGCGAGCAACGTCGGTGCGAATCCGTGCCGTTGAGCGAGTGAGGGATGCCGCATGAGCATGAACCTCCCGATTCGTCGCCCGAACGTCACGCTTGGTTCGCTGGCTGTGAAGAGTGTGCCCAGTGCACCGTCAACTCCGACGAGGCACCTGCGACCGGTTGCACCCACAGCACCTCGACGCGGATTGAGCATTCGT
Source organism: uncultured Microbacteriaceae bacterium (assembly GCA_964651425.1). Classification (GTDB taxonomy): domain Bacteria; phylum Actinomycetota; class Actinomycetes; order Actinomycetales; family Microbacteriaceae; genus RFQD01. The sequence continues at coordinate 6,402 of CAZYYL010000013.1, forward strand.
CGCGCGGCAGGGACCCGTCGCCGACCGAAAGCGTTCTTTGCGTACCTCACGGCCGGAGTCATGTTTGGCGTGATGATTGCGCAAATGCTGCTGAGTATCGCGTTGGAGAGCGGCGCCTACGAAATTGCGCACCTGCAGACAGCGAATAAAGAGGCTACACGGACGTTCGAAAAGGTCACTCAGGAGATCGACCGACTCGCGTCTCCGCAGCACCTCGCAACGAATGCGGAAGCGTTGGGAATGTTGTCGAACAACACACCTGCGTACCTCAGACTTTCCGACGGCGCTGTACTCGGAGCACCATCGTCCGGCGATGGGTTTACGAATCTCGTCGCTGGGGATTCGAGTGGCCTTGTTCCGAACTCCCTGCTGGCCGATGTCCCCATCGTGACGTCCGCGCCGGCGAGCGCATCAACATCCGCTCAGACCGGTGCACAAGTCGGCGCGCCACCGCCACCCGTTCCCACCGGACCCGTAGCGTTATCTAACGGATTGCCCGGCCTGTCCACTCACTAGGCCGAGTCGCATGTAGAGGTGGCTGTGAGACGATCGACAACGTTAAGAATCGCCGTGACGATGGTCATCGTCGTCGCGTTCTTTAGTCTCGTTGTCATTCGACTCATTGACATCCAGGTTGTTCGCGCTGCCGAATACAACGAGGCGTCGGCCGGCAAGATGTCCCAGCCTGCCACCATCTACGCACCTCGTGGCACGATTACCGACGAAGATGGAACGGTGCTCGCTGACGCGGTCATGCGTTATGACGTGACGATGTCCCCGCGCAATGCGAGGGATTTCGAGCGCGGGAGTGGCTCATCCATCGTCAAAGTGTCAATGGCTCAGGCAGCCGGCGAAATCGCGGGAATTACGAAGCAGAAGCCCGAAGACATTCTCAAGATTGTGTCGGACGCGCTCACGGAAAATCCCAATTCCGACTTTGCGTACGTCGCTCGAAGCGTTGATGTGGATGCGTTTCGTGCATTGAATGCGCTGGAAATACCGTGGCTCTATTTTGAGCAGGCGCCGAGCCGCACGTACCCGAATGGTTCTGTGGCCGGCAACTTGATTGGCTACGTCGGCTCGGACGGGTCACCACTGGGCGGACTTGAACTCACGCAGGATGACTGTCTCGCCGGAGTGAACGGTGAAGAGACATACGAGCGAAGTGCCGATGGCGTTCGCATTCCGGGAAGCACCGTGACATCGGTTTCGCCGAAACAGGGCTCTGACCTACGTCTCACAATCGACTCCGATCTGCAGTGGTACGCACAGCAAACGCTGGCAACGCAGGCGGCATCACAGGGGGCAACGTTCGGAATTGCCGTGGTGCTCGAAGTGAAGACGGGCAAACTCAAAGCTGTCGCAGATTTCCCATCAGTTGACCCGAACAATGTTGACGGCACCCCCGAACAGTTCCGCGGTTCATATGCCTTCGCCGCGCCCTATGAGCCTGGTTCGACCATGAAGACGCTGACAACGGCAATGGTGGTGGATGCGGGACTCGCCGATCACACCTCGCAGGTCGTCGCGCCCAGCCTGATGGAGTTCCCGAACGGTGCACGCGTGAAAGACAGCACCGGCCACGCGTCGAACCTCACTCTGCAGGGAGTCATTGTCGAGTCGAGCAACGTCGGCATGAGTCTCTTTGGTGAAAACCTCACGCCCGATCAGCGATACAGCTACATGAAAAAGTTCGGACTCGGGTCACCGACAGACGTGAACTTTCTCGGTGAGTCGGCCGGTATTTTGTACGACCCGGAACAGTGGGATAACCAGACGTACTACAACATGTTCTTCGGTCAAGGCCTCTCGGCAACTGCCGTTCAGATGGCGAGCGCCTACCAAGCGGTCGCCAATGGTGGCGTTCGCCTGCCAGTTCGACTCGTCGAAGACTGCACGGCGACAGACGGATCAGTCACGACTCCGAGCCTGCCTGCACCGGAGCGAGTTATTTCCGCTGCGGCCGCGACCGAGACAATCGGCATGCTCGAGGGTGTCGTGACCGACGGTTGGCTCGGCCCCAAACTCACAATTCCGGGCTACCGCGTCGCAGCCAAGACGGGTACTGCTGAGATGTCCGCGGGTGACGGAACTTACTCGTCAAGCTTCATCGTGTCGATTGCGGGGATGATCCCCGCGGAAGACCCCCAATACGTCGTGCTCGTGACGCTCGCGAATCCGGCCGACAACAGCACGTCCGCTGTGGCGCCGGTCATTCACGACCTCATGGAACAGGTCATCAAGCAATACCGAATCGAACCGTCTACCTCGGGTTCGCCATGGTGGCCCGTTACCTACTAGAGCCCACTCGGGTCGCGATTCCCTTCGCCCGGTAGTCTGGGAGTCAACATTTGGCTCATGCTCGAAAGGATTTAGGTCGAAGTAATGCCCGCTCTCCGACCATCCCGTGCGAGCCAGACACAACTTTCCGATGTGGCACGCCTCGCCGGAGCTCGCATCGTCGGCGACATGCATGACCTCGTCGTCACGGGTATTGAACTCAGCAGTCGCGAAGTGCGGCCGGGGGACCTATTCGTCGCTCTCCCAGGAGCGCACCACCATGGCGCGAAATTCGCGGTTGACGCCATCGCTGCGGGCGCCGTTGCTGTTCTCACGGACGAGGTGGGAGCAGGTCTCGTGAGTGATGTCTCGGTGCCGGTGCTTGTCGTGCCCACGCCTCGGGAGGTCTTAGGTCAAGTCGCCGCATTGATTTATCAGTCAGCGGATGACCAGCGGCTCACATTCGGCGTCACAGGAACGAATGGCAAGACGAGCATCGTGTACACCTTGGCGACGTTGCTCGAGCAACTGGGTCTCACCACGGCCTTGAGTACGACGGCCCAGCGCCGAATTGGCGATCGCGAGATCACGAGCGCACTCACGACTCCCGAGGCCCCCGAATTGCACGCGTTTATGGCGCTGGCTCGAGAGGCAGGTGCCAAAGCGCTAGCGCTCGAGGTCTCCGCGCAGGCGCTCAGCCGGCATCGCGTATCCGGTGTGACATTCGACGTCGTCGCCTTCGCGAATCTCAGCCATGACCACCTCGATGACTATGCGACGTTTGATGACTATTTCGCAGCGAAGCGTGAACTCTTCGATTCTCGAGTCGCGCGTCGGGGCGTGGTCTGCGTTGACGACGAGTGGGGTCAACGCCTCGTCGAACAGGCGAGCATTCCCATCGTGACCGTATCTGCCGACGCGGGCCGTGCTGCGGACTGGCATGTTGAGATCTTGCGAGAGAGCTTCGACCGCACCTTGTTCCGGGTCTCGTCGCGGGACCACACGATTGAGACATCAATACCGGTGCTCGGTGATTTCATGGCATTCAACGCGGCACTCGCCATTGTGATGGTGCTCGAAGCGGGAATCTCGATTGAGCGTGTGACGAACGCGCTCAGCACAGACGCCGGTTTGCCGGTATTCGTTCCCGGACGACTTGAGGTTGTATCCGGCGAAGTCGGCCCGGTTTTTGTTGTCGACTACGGGCACACGCCCGAGGCGTTTCGTGTGAGCCTCGAAGCTTTGCGTCGCGTGGCGACGGGCAAAGTCATCATGGTGTTCGGTGCGGACGGCGACCGAGACACGGTTAAACGCCCCCGGCTCGGTGCAATTGCTGCCCGGCTGGCGGACACGGTCATTGTGACGGACTTTCATCCGAGGTCCGAAGATCCCGCGCTCATTAGGTCCGCTTTGCTCGCCGGAGCTTTCGGCGCGCGACCGGAGGGCGACATTCGAGAGGTGGCAGACCCGTCAGAGGCGGTTCGTCTTGCTGTGTCGATAGCGCACCCGGGTGACGTGATTTTCTATGCCGGTCCTGGGCACGAGGATTACCGCGAACAGGCCGGCGTAAAGATTCCCTACAACGCGCGCGAGGATGCACGCACGGCTCTCATCGAGTCGGGATACCCGACGAAGGGTGCATCATGATTGATCTGACTCTGCGCGAGATGGCGACAATCATGAGCGGCGAGCTCGTTTTGGCAGACGGAGTATCGGACTCGCTGATTATCTCCGGGGCTTCGGATACGGACTCGCGGCTGATTGAGCCGGGCGACATCTTTTTCGCCAAGCCCGGAGAACTCACCGACGGGCACCTCTTTGTGCCGCAAGCCATTGAGCGCGGCGCGGTTGTTGCCATCGTGGATCATGTGGTCGACGCGTCCATTTCACAAATCGTCGTCGCCGACACTGTCGAGGCGTTGGCCGACCTCGCGCGTGAGGTTGTTTCTCGTGTTCGCGCCCTGGGAAAGTTGAAGACGGTCGGCATCACCGGATCTAACGGCAAGACGACGACAAAAAACCTCATCGCTGCACTGTGTGCCGACCACGGGGTAACGGTCTGGCCGAAAGCGTCGTTCAACAATGAAGTCGGCGCTCCGCTCACGATGCTCAAGCTCACTTTTGAGACTGAATACCTTGTGCTCGAGCTCGGCGCGAGTGGAATTGGTCACATCGAACGACTCACGCGATTGGCACCGCTCGACATTGCCGTTGTGTTGATGATTGGTCTCGCTCACGCAGGCGAGTTCGGCGGCATTGAGAACACCGTCATTGCCAAGACGGAACTCGTTCGCGGGCTCGTTCCCGGCGGTGTGGCAATTCTGAATCAGGATGATCCGCGCGTGAGAGCGATGGCCGACGTTGCTCCCGCCAAGGTGCGGTGGTTCGGGCTCACAACGGGCTGCGATGTGCGTGGTTCCCACATTGACACGAGTCTCTCGGGCACCGACTTTGATGTGACGGCGTTCGGCGAAACTCGGCATGTGCAGTTCCAGGTCATCGGTGAGCACCACGTCATGAACGCACTTGCAGCAATCGCGGTGGCGCACGAACTTGGGTTTGAGCTGGACCGCACGCTGCGAATCCTTGCTCACGTGCCCAGAGCCGAGCGCTGGCGTATGGAAGTTTTCACCAACAACGGTTACACCGTTATCAATGACGCCTACAACGCGAGCCCCGACTCCATGGCGGCCGCGTTGAAGACACTCGTGCAGGTTGCACCGACGGATTCTCGAACGATCGCGGTGCTCGGCGAGATGGCAGAACTCGGCGAATATGCGGGGGAGGAGCACGATCGCATCGCACTTCTCGCCGTTCGCCTTAATGTCGATCTGCTTGTTGTGGTCGGCGAGAATGCGCGACGACTTCACATTTCTGCCATCAACGAGGGCTCGTGGGACGGGGAGTCCGTGTATTTCGCGACGCCCGACGAGGCATACGATTATCTCGTCGCGCACCTTTCCCCCGGTGATGTGATACTCGTCAAGTCGTCCAACTCGGCTAACTTGCGGTTCTTGGGGGACCGATTGGGAGAGGTCACGTAGATGAGCACCCTGCTTCTCGCCGGCGCGATCTCACTCGTTTTCAGCCTCTTTTTCACGCCGATTTTTGTGCGCATCTTCCGCAAAATCGGGTGGGGTCAGTTCATTCGCGACGACGAAGCGAACGACCACCACTGGAAGAAGGGCACGCCGACGATGGGCGGCATCGTCATCGTGCTGGCCGTGGTGGTCGGGTACTTCGTTGCCAGCTGGATAACCGACTCGTCCATCGAACTTTCGCCCATGCTCGTCCTACTTTTGATGGTCGGCCTCGGTCTCGTCGGCTTCATCGATGACTTCATCAAGACCCATAAGCAACGCAGCCTCGGATTGAACGGCTGGTGGAAGATCGTCGGACAGGTCGGCATTGCGACCGCATTCGCGTTGTTATCGATTAGCTTCCCCGATGAAAACGGACTGACGCCAGCGTCAACGCACATCAGCATTGTTCGGGATACCGGACTCGACTTCATGGCCCTCGGCACCGTTCTCGGCATCGTGTTGTTCTGCATCTGGATCGTGCTTATCGTCACTTCAACGACGAACGCAGTAAACCTCGCTGACGGTCTCGACGGTCTCGCATCTGGCTCGAGCATCTTTGCCATTGGTGCGTTCATCATCATTAACTTCTGGCAGTTCAACCAGTCGTGTTTCAGTAAGACCATCGATGCCGATGTGATGTACAAGTGCTACGAAGTGCGTGACCCAATCGACCTCGCCATCATTGCGTCGGCCATCGTGGGCGCACTGATTGGTTTCCTCTGGTGGAACACATCGCCCGCGCAGATTTTCATGGGCGACACCGGTTCCATGGCGCTCGGTGGCGCGTTGGCGGCATTGGCGATTTTGAGCCAGACCGAACTTCTTCTCGTTCTTATCGGTGGTCTCTTTGTTTTCGACACGGCATCCGTGCTCATCCAGCGGGGGTACTTCAAGCTCTCGGGCGGTAAGCGCGTGTTCTTGATGAGCCCGATCCATCACCACTTCGAAGTAAAGGGCTGGGCAGAGGTCACCGTCGTCGTACGCTTCTGGATCATCGGGGGTCTGTGCGTGGCTGCGGGCGTGGGCACGTTCTACCTCGAGTGGTTGTCTCAGTAACGACGATTCATGGCCGACACATCTCGTTGTGAATCCCTTCACAGTTGGCACGCCGACTGGTCCGGTTTGCGTGTGGCCGTTCTCGGCCTGGGCGTGACGGGTTTTTCTGTCGCCGACACGTTGGCTGAGTTGGGATGCGAAGTGCTCGTCGTTGCTCGCGCGGCCGACGACCTGCGCCAACAAATGTGCTCCGTCATTGGCGTCGACGTCGTCATCGAACCCGACGACAAGATCGTGCCTGCTGCACTTGTTGGATTCGGGGCCGAACTGATTCTTGTCTCACCCGGCTACCACCCCGACAATCCGATTTTGTCGTGGGCCGCTGCCGAAGGGATTTCCATCTGGGGTGACATCGAACTTGCATGGCGCGTGCGCGACAAGCAAGACGGCGACCCCGCCGAGTGGATTCTCGTCACCGGCACCAACGGAAAGACAACGACCACGCAGCTCACCGCCCACATGTTGCTGCACGCGGGCTATCGCGTCGCGCCCTGCGGCAACATCGGCGTGCCCGTGCTCGACGCAGTGCGCGACCCGCAAGGGTTTGATTTCTACGTCGTCGAACTCTCGAGTTACCAGTTGCACTGGGCTCGTCATCTCGTGCCCGCTTCGGCGGTGTGCCTCAATCTGGCTCCTGATCATCTCGACTGGCACGGTTCGCTCGAGGCCTATGCTGACGCCAAGGCCAAGGTCTACGCCAACGTCACGCGAGCTTGTATCTATAACCGAGCGGATGAGCGAACCCTACGAATGGTCGAAGACGCCGATGTCACCGAGGGAGCTCGGGCGATTAGCTTTGGGCTCGACTCGCCGGGGCTGTCCGACTTTGGCATCGTCGACGGCATTCTGCTTGATCGTGCGTTTCTCGACAATCGTCGCGCCGAAGCGCTCGAGATTACGACGGTGGATGCACTGCGCGCGAATGGCCTCAACGCTCCGCACATGGTCGCCAACGTCCTCGCGGCCAGCGCGCTTGCTCGGAGCGTGGGCGCAAGTGTCGACTCCGTAGCCGAAGCAATCCACGATTTCCGAGTCGATGCACATCGCTACGAAACAGTTGCGACCGTCGACGGCGTGACGTGGATTGATGATTCGAAGGCGACCAATCCGCACGCGGCCAACGCGTCCCTTCGCGCAAACGAATCAATCGTGTGGATTGTGGGTGGACTTCTCAAGGGCGTGTCCATTGACGAACTCATCACGTCGAACGCACGCCGGTTGAGGGCAGCCATCGTGATCGGCGCGGACCGTTCAGAGGTCCTCGCCGCATTCGCGCAACACGCGCCGAACATCCCTGTCTCCGAGGTGACTACGGGCGAAACTGAAAGGGTAATGACCGAAGCGGTGCGACTTGCTGCCTCGTTCGTTTCCCAGGGCGACGTTGTGTTGCTCGCCCCGGCAGCAGCATCCATGGATCAATTCACCGACTACGCCCATCGAGGCCGCCTTTTCGTTGAGGCAGTTCGAGCGCACACGGCAAAGTAACCGAACGAGAGGGAATCGATGTCAACGACACGGCCCACTC
>CAZYYL010000014.1:0-13852 GCA_964651425.1 uncultured Microbacteriaceae bacterium
TGACCACCACGAGAGCGTCACCCGAGCCATGGTGGAACGAATGTCGGACGTCACGTGGTGGTTAATTGGGCGATTCCTCCCCACGCTCGTCGTGCTCTATGGCCCGCACCTCGTTGTGGGGGCAGCGGCAATGTCAATCGGGCAGGCACTCACTCAACTTCTCCCCCGAGACATGCGCGAGGGGCTCGACCGAACTCGCAGAAGGGCCCTAGCTCGAATCATCGCCAACCCCGCAATCCTACGGGCAATCGAAGTCTCGATTGGATCACTCGATGAAGGCGCAATGGGCGCGTTGGGAGTTCCTCTGGGCTTGGCGCTCATTGCGGGGTCGGCCGGTGTAGGGGTGACGTCGACAGCGGGAACCGCGCGACTCGCATCCCGTATCAACGGAATCGTCACTCGGCCCGACATGGCGCTCGCCGAGTCGAATGGGTCGGGCGCTTTGGCGCAGGCGGGCGTGATACGCGTGGACTCAGGAACGGCCCGGGCGCCGGCCGACTTTGCGCAACTACTCGAACGAATTCCGACGGATGCGGATACCGGCGCACAGGTGCGCATCGAGCAATACGACGGCACGTACGTCGTGTATATCGGCGGCACGGTCGACGGGTCTTTCGGTGCGGGCGAGCAACCGTGGGACATGTCGAGCAATATTGCCGCGCTTGGTGGCGACGCGGCGGCCAGCGAAACTGCGGTGCGCGAGGCAATGTCGGCTGCGGGCATCACCCCGGATACTCCCGTCGTACTTGTCGGGCACAGCCAGGGAGGTCTCGTCGCCATGCGGATCGCGGAATCCCCGGATGTGTCACCCGCGGCCGTGGTTACGGCGGGCGCACCGATTCATCAGATCAGCCTGAATCGTGACATTCCCGTGGTCGCTTTTGAGCACAGCGACGACCTCGTACCCGTGCTCGGCGGTCCCGTCACAGTGGAGGGAACGACCTACGTGCGTAGAGCGGCACTGACCAACGGGCGCGAAATCAACGGCACCAATCTGCTCCCCGCACACGACATCAACGCGTATGTCGAGACGGCCCGAATGACGTCCCTGGGTGTGGATGCGCGCCTTACCGACACTCAAAGTGTGCTTGATGCGCTGGCCCGCGACGGCACCTCAAGTTTGTGGCGCGGAAAGCGACCCTAGACGGCGCGCGGACGCAGGATGAGGCCGAGCGCCCAACTGACCAGGCTCAACACGATGGACCCCCAGAACGCGCCCCAGAAGCCGTTGACCTCAAGACCGGTTCCCCACAGGTTGCTCACCCAGGCGATGAACATGAGGAGCAGCGCGTTCAACACGAGTGCGAAAAGGCCGAGCGTGAGGATGAACAAAGGCAAGGAAAGAAACCGCAGAACGGTACCCAGGGTTCCGTTTATCACGCCGAAAACAAGAGCGACCCACAGCACCGTGAGAGCGAACGGCAACGCCGCCATGCCGGGTGGGTAGATTGCCACCTGCGTCGGCAGAATGACTGCCGTCAACCACAGGGCGACAGCATTGATAACAACCGAGAGCAGAAAGGACTTCATGAGCAGTATCTTGCCACGAGGTCATCGCTCGCGACCACCGATTGAGCCAGCATCCCCGGTATGTTGATTGGGTGAGTTCAAAAGCCAACGACACGATGGTGCAGTTGCTGACCCCCGAGGGAAAGTTAGCCCCCAGCGCATCCGCTGAAGAATATATGCCGTTCTTCGAAAAGCTCACTGACGCGGATCACCGAAAGTTCTACCGCGACATGGTTGTCGTTCGTCGATATGACACCGAGGCGACCAACTTGCAGCGTCAGGGGCAGCTCGCGCTCTGGGTTCCGAGCCACGGCCAAGAAGGCGCCCAGGTGGGCTCGGCCCACGCAACCAAAGACCAGGACCACATTTTTCCGGCCTATCGTGAACACGCCATTGCGCACATTCGCGGGGTTGACCTCATCAACGTCATTCGCCAGTTCAAGGGACTGACTCACGGTGGCTGGGACCCGTTCGACCCCAAGCACAAGAACTTCCACATCTACACGCTCGTCATCGGGTCGCACGCACTGCATTCAACCGGTTACGCCATGGGCATTAATTTCGATGGCGCAACAAACACGGGCAAGCCCGATAAGGACCAAGCCGTCATCGTCTACTTCGGCGATGGCGCGACGAGCCAGGGTGATGTCAGTGAAGCGTTCGTCTTTGCTGCCAGCTACCAGACACCGCAGGTGTTTTTCATTCAGAACAATCACTGGGCCATTTCGGTGCCTGTCAGCGTTCAGGCGCGCGTTCCGTTGTACCTGCGTGGTGAAGGCTTTGGCATTCCGGGAACGCAGATCGACGGCAATGACGTGTTCGCCAGCTTTGCCGTGACCGCAAAGAATATGGATGATGCGCGCAGCGGCAAGGGACCGAGCCTCATCGAGGCCCACACATACCGAATCGGTGCACACACGTCGAGTGATGACCCGACCAAGTACCGCAACGACGCGGAGTTGCAAGACTGGATCAAGAAAGACCCGATTGCGCGTCTCGAGGTGTTCCTCAAAGCGAAGGGCACCGAAGAGAAGTTCTTCGCAGATGTGCACCAGGAAGCCGCTGACTTCGCGTCGGACATCCGTCGTCGCACGCTCGAACTTGAAGCGCCGTCTTCGAGCAGCATCTTCGAGTCTGTTTACTCCGAACCGCATCCGCTTATGGATGAAGAGCAGAAGTGGCTCGCCGCCTACGACGCATCTTTCGATGAGGAGGTCTAAACCATGAGTGTTCAGAATCTCCCACTCGGTAAGGCCATCAATCTCGGCCTTCAGGCCGCAATGCAGGCAGACCCCAAAGTGCTTCTCATGGGCGAGGACATCGGCACGCTCGGTGGCGTGTTTCGTGTCACCGAAGGTCTGAAGACGGAGTTTGGTGAGCACCGCGTTCTCGACACCCCACTCGCGGAATCGGGAATCGTTGGCACGGCGATTGGTCTCGCAATGCGCGGCTACCGACCCGTCGTCGAGATTCAGTTCGACGGTTTCATCTTCCCGGCGTTCGACCAGATCACGACTCAGCTCGCAAAGCTGACGTACCGTCACGAAGGAGCGCTTTCGATGCCGGTTGTGATTCGTGTTCCCTACGGTGGCCACATCGGCGCCGTCGAACACCACCAAGAAAGCCCAGAAGCCTATTTTGCGCACACCGCCGGTCTTCGCCTGGTCAGCCCAAGCAACCCGCACGATGCGTACTGGATGATTCAAGAAGCCATCGCTTCGAATGACCCGGTGATGTTCTTCGAGCCGAAGAGCCGTTACTGGCCCAAGGGCGACGTCGACACGTCCTCATCGGGCTACCCGCTTCACGCGAGTCGCGTTGTTCGCGAAGGTACCGATGTAACCATCGTCGGTCATGGCGCAATGGTAAGCATGATCCTTCAGGCAGCAGACGTCGCCGCCGGCGAAGGCACCAGCGTTGAGGTCATCGACCTGCGTTCGCTGTCGCCAATTGACTACGCGCCGATTCTGGCTTCCGTGGCAAAGACGGGTCGATTGATCGTTGCGCAAGAAGCGCCTGGCTTTGTGTCGCTCGGGAGTGAAATTGCTGCGACGGTGCACGAGCGCTCGTTCTACTTGCTTGAGGCTCCGGTGTTACGCGTCTCGGGATTCGACACACCGTTCCCGCCTGCCAAGCAAGAGGCGATTTACCTTCCCGACGCAGACCGCATTCTCGACGCTGTCGACCGTGCGATGAGCTACTAGGAGACCATCGATGAGCGCATCCAAGTTCTATTTGCCCGACGTGGGCGAAGGCCTGACCGAAGCCGAAATCGTCTCGTGGAAGGTCAAGCCGGGCGATGTCGTTGACGTCAACCAGGTGCTCGTCGAGATTGAGACGGCAAAGTCGCTCGTTGAACTTCCTTCGCCGTTTGCAGGCACGGTGGGCGAGCTTCTTGTTCCCGAGGGCCAAACAGTCGAGGTCGGCACGGCGATTGTGACCATTCAGTCGGATGGTCCGTCGCAGTTGACCGCGCCGACGCCGACACTTGCTCAGGCCGCCATGGCCAACGAAGTGTTTGTCACCGACGACAGCGAAGTTGACGGCGCGAAAGACGCGAACGAAGAGAAGTCCGGCAGTGTGCTGGTCGGATACGGAACCGGCGGTCACGGTCCGACTCGCCGCCGCCGCCCAGGTGTCGCAGCCGGAGGGGCGAGCAAAGCTGCTCCGGTTCCACCGGCGGCCACCGAAACACCGAAGCGTCCCGCGTTGCCAATCATGGAATCGCTCGGCGTGATCGCAAAGCCTCCGATTCGCAAGCTCGCCAAGGACCTTGACGTTGACCTTTCTAAGGTCGAAGCCACCGGTATCGCGGGTGAAATCACTCGCGACGACGTGGTTCGACACGCACAGCAGGCGAGCGTGTTCCGTAATATCCAGACTCCTGAGTGGAGCCCAGAGCGCGAGGAACGAATTCCGGTCAAGGGTGTGCGCAAGGCAATCGCCACCGCAATGGTGCAGAGCGCGTTTACCGCACCGCACGTGTCGGTGTTTGTCGATGTCGACGCCACGCGCACGATGGAATTCGTCAAGCGCCTCAAGGATTCGACCGATTTTGCTGGCGTCAAGGTCTCGCCGCTCCTGATCATGGCGAAGGCCATTATCTGGGCCATTCGGCGCAACCCTACGGTCAACTCCACGTGGACCGATAAAGAAATCATTGTTCACCACTTCGTGAACCTCGGTATTGCCGCGGCAACGCCCCGCGGACTCATTGTGCCGAACGTCAAGGAGGCTCAGTCGATGAGCCTGCTCGAACTCGCACGCGGCCTGGAACAACTCACCATCAACGCGCGTGACGGAAAGACGTCACCGGCCGATATGTCCGATGGCACGATCACCATTACGAACATTGGTGTCTTCGGCATGGACACGGGCACGCCCATCCTGAACCCGGGCGAAGTTGGCATTGTGGCACTCGGCACAATCAAGCAGAAGCCGTGGGTGTTCGAAGGCGAAGTGCGCCCGCGATTCGTCACAACTTTGGGCGCGAGCTTCGATCACCGTGTCGTCGACGGTGACGTTGCGAGCCGCTTCTTGGCTGACGTTGCGGCGATTGTGGAAGAGCCCGCGCTGCTTCTTGACTAGAGCCCTCGACCGGCGGTAGCTAGCGACCGTCGACGAGAGCCAGGAACAGGCCCAGCGCGATGATGATGGCTCCGCCCGTCGTGATGATTGCGGTGAGGCGACCTGGGTTTTTCGCGAGCCAGTCGCGCGCGTATCCGGCGGCTAAGGCATAGGTCATGTCACCAGCGATGCCGAGGATTTCGAAGACCATGCCAAGCACGAGCATCTGAAACCAAAGGTTTCCGGCGCTGTAGTTGACGAACTGGGGAAGCACGGCGAGAAAGAACACGGCGGTCTTGGGGTTGCTCACTCCCACGATGAAGGCCTCGCGAAGTGTTTTGCCGACGGACTGCGTCTTGAGCGTGCCAGCCAGATCAGGGGTCTTGGCGTGACGGTGCACGATCGTCATGATGCCGAGGTAAATCAGGTAGGCGGCCCCGCCGTAGCGAATCACTTGGTACGCGATTTCGGAGCTCGCGATAATCGCGCCGAGACCGACGGCGACGAGCACGATCCACACGAACGTGCCCATGGCGTTACCGAGAACGGTGAGTACGCCGAATTTCTTGCCGAGCGCAAGTGACCGACCGACCGAGAACATCACGGACGGCCCCGGAATCGCAATCAGCACCAATGACGCGATGACGAATGTGAGGAACGATTCCCAACTTGGCATGACTAGGCACCTTCCATGACGGCCATTGCCGCGTTGTGTCCGCCGATGCCGCTGACGGCACCACCACGGCGTGCGCCGGAACCGCAGAGCAAGATTCGCTCGTGCGCCGTCGCGACACCCCAGCGTGCGGCCGGAGTCGAGAGGTCGGCATCGTCTTCAACCCAGGGCCAGGAGAGCGGCCCGTGGAAGATGTTCCCGCCGGTCATGTTGAGCGCCCGCTCGAGGTCGAGGGTCGTTTTGCCTTCGATGCACGGCTTGCCGTGCGCATCGGTCATCACGACGGTTTCAATCGGCTCCGCGAGCACGCTGTTGAGGGAGCGAAGCACCGATGCCACCAACTCGGCGCGAACGTGGTCGTTGTTCTCGGGCGTGACAAGTGCGTGCGGTGCGTGCAGCCCAAACACTGTCAGGGTCTGCGCGCCGGATTCGCGAAGCTCGGGTCCCAAAATACTGGGATCGCTGAGTGAGTGGCAGTAGATCTCACACGGCAGCATGTCGGGCACCTTGCCCGTGACAGCTTCGTCAAAGGCCGCCTGCAGTTGCGTGTATTTCTCGTTGATGTGGAACGTGCCGCCAAACGCCTGTTCGGGCGTGACATTCACGTCGGCCAGCTTCGGCAAACGCGACAGCAGAAGGTTCACTTTGATTTGAGCGCCGGCAGGTCGCTGCACCGCGGGCTGCGGTTCACCGAGAAGTTCGCTTAGCACCCTTGGCGATACGTTCGCGAGCACACGATCCGCGTCAACGGCCGATGTCTCGCCGTTGACGACGACGGTGACGGATGCGCGCGCGCTCGCACTGCCTGCATCGACTTTCACGACCTCAGCATTGGTCACAAGTTCCGCGCCGGCCGCTCGGGCCGCTCGGGCCATCTCACCGGACACGGCACCCATGCCGCCGCGGGGGACGTCCCAGTCACCAGTTGCGCCACCGATCACGTGATACAAGAAACACCGGTTCTGGTCGAGCGATGGGTCATCCGCGTACGTGAAAGTTCCGATGAGTCCGTCCGTCAATGCCACACCGCGCGAGATGTCACCCGAAAGGTAGTGCTCAATCGCGCCGCCCAGAGGTTGCTCAATGAAGCGCTCCCACAGGTCATCTGCCCCGACCACTTGCCGAACCTCCGAACGCGTCATGAGGGGCTCGGTTACCGTCGGCCAGAGCTTTTCCGCGAGAACGGTCGTGTCGTCGTAAAACTGACCAAATCCTGCGGCGTCGTCGCCCTCGCCAACGGCCGCGAACGATCGAGCAGTCGCGTCCCCGTCAACCATGTCCACGAGCAAGCCGGATTGCGGATTGCCCGGTACCGGGGTGTACGACGAGTAACGACGACGGATGAGCTCAATCTTGAGCCCGAGGTCGTCGATTATGCGCTGGGGCAACAGGCTGACGAGGTACGAGTAGCGCGATAGGCGTGCATCCATGCCGTCAAATGCTTCGGCACTGATTGCGGCACCGCCCACGTGGTCGTCTCGTTCGAGAACAACCACCGATCGACCCGACTTAGCGAGATAGGCCGCCGCGACGAGCCCGTTGTGACCGCCGCCGACAATTACCACGTCGTAATATGCACGCATGACTCGAGCCTATCTAGTGCCGTGACGGGCTCGAAGTGACAGGATGAGCGGTATGGCAACCTTCATTGACGCCTTTGGCGTGCGCATTACTTATGACGTCTACTCGGCGAAATCCCCGAAGGGCGTAATCCTGCTCGTCCACGGATTGGGCGATCATTCGCACCGCTACGAGTACCCGATCAAGGCCTTCGTCAACGCGGGCTACACCGTCTATGCGCCCGACCAGCGCGGTCACGGTCGCACGGGAATGGAGCAATGGGGCAACGACATCACGCGTCTCGGCCACCTCGGCCCCGGTGGCTTGCGCGCTGCGGTCGGCGACATCCGTCAACTCACGCACATCATTCGTGACGAGAATCCCAAGCTCCCCATCTTCTTCCTCGGCCACAGCATGGGTTCGTTGCAGGGCCAAATGCTGGTGAACACGGATGCGGACCTCTACGCGGGCGTAATCCTCAGTGGCACCGCCTATCGTGCTCCCGGATACATGAACGCGGGCGACCTCAACAAGCGTTTCGCGGTCCCGGGCGGTAACGGCAACGAGTGGCTCAGCCGCGACCCCCAGGTCGGAATCGATTTCAAGAAGGACCCGCTCGCGTTTGAGGCCCACACGTTGAAGCTGTTCGGGCTGATCGACTCGCTCCGCCTGTTTGGCATACCGGCCAAGGAGATGGCCGAAGTTCCGATTCTGATTTACTGCGGCGAGGACGACTCACTCGGTGGCGAGAAGAGCGTGCTCAAGCTTGCTGACGCCTACATCAAGGCGGGACAGAACGACGTGACGGTGACGGTGTACCCGGGCGGCCGTCACGAGATGTTCAACGAGACCAACAAAGATGAGGTCATCGATGACGTCATTTCGTGGATCTCGGAGCGCACGAAGAACTAACGTCGTCCGCCAGGGGGCATCTAGTTCTTACCCGGCACGATGCGGCAGGCGTTACCCGACTCCGCGTCGATGCCGCCGGAGCGCGCATCCGCTACGTAGTTCGGGTGCTTGGCGAGCCACTCGGTGACATACCAGCAGCCGGATGTGATGCGGGCGTCACTCGTGGCCAGCACATCATCAATCGCCGCGCGCACCAATATTGCACCGAGGCCGAGCCCGCGATGGACCGGGTCGACATACGTGTGCGTGAAGAGCAACTCGTCACCGCGGGTCTCGTAGGTGAGTTCGCCACCTTCGACTCCGTCAACCAATACGACGTATCGCGCACTGTCTTTTTCGTGGACGACTTCGGTCTGCATGGCGCCAGCCTAGGCTCTGCGAGACTGTGCGTGTGGTGAATACGGTCATTGACGGCGACAACCTTGTCGCGCTCGCCGGCATGCCCGATGGGTCGTTTGACCTGATTTATCTCGATCCACCCTTCAACACTGGTCGCACGCAAGCTCGCGCTCGCACGACGGCACGGCGAGCGGATGAACTCACCAACGATTCCGCTGGCTCAACGCGCTCGCACGCAGGCTTCAAGGGTGTCGCTTATGAGCGTATCCGCACAGACCTCAAGAGCTACGACGACCAGTTCGACGACTACTGGTCGTTTCTCGAGCCGAGACTCACCGAGGCCTGGCGTGTACTTTCGTCGACCGGCACCCTCTATCTGCACCTCGACTATCGCGAGGCGCACTACGCGAAAGTTCTTCTCGACGCGTTGTTCGGTCGCGACAATTTCATCAACGAGATCATCTGGGCATACGACTACGGCGGAAAGCCGAAGAACCGCTGGCCGGCCAAGCACGACACGATATTGATGTACGTGAAAGATCCGAAGAACTACACGTTCAATTCGGATGCCGTGGAGCGCGAGCCCTATATGGCACCAGGCTTGGTGACGGCCGAAAAAGCCGAACGAGGCAAACTGCCCACGGATGTCTGGTGGCACACAATCGTGTCGCCGACGGGCAAAGAGAAAACCGGATACCCGACGCAGAAGCCACTGGGCGTCCTCCGCCGAATCGTGAACGCCTCATCGAACCCCGGCGATCGGGTGCTCGACTTCTTCGCGGGCAGTGGCACAACGGGCGCAGTCGCCGTCGAACTTGGCCGTGAATTCACCCTCGTGGACGAGAACCCGCAGGCGCTCGCCGTGATGCGCGAACGATTCGCCAACCTTGACGTCAGATTCGTGCGCGCCACTACCCTGAATGCATGAGTAACGACCTATCCGTTTCCGACCGCACGCGCATTTCTCGCCTTCACGACCGCCAGGTTTTCGACCGGGATGCCCTCAACGCGATTCTCGACGACGCGACGATTGCCCACGTCGGTTTTGTGCGCGATGGTGAGCCTGTCGTTCTCCCGGTGGGAATTGGTCGCGACGGCGATACCCTGCTCATTCACGGCTCGACGGGGAGCCCGTTCTTTCGCGATATGTCCGACGGTCGCCCGCTGGCGATTACCGTGACGCATCTCGACGGACTCGTGTACGCGCGCAGCGGCTACGACAGCTCGATGAACTACCGATCGGCGATGATCCGTGGTGGCGCATCCATCGTCAATGAGGCCGACAAAGTGGATGCTCTGCGCATCATCACGGACCACCTCATGCCCGGCCGCTCAGGCGAGGTGCGCGAGCACAAGTCGAAGGAATTGGCCGCCACTCTCGTTCTCCGCGTTCCGCTGGACGAGGTCAGCGTCAAGATCAACAACGAGATGCCCGACGAGGATGTAAACGACGGAGACCCCCGCACCATTTGGGCGGGAGTCTTGCCGTTGCGAACTGTCGCGGGCGAGCCTCTCACGTCGGAGCTAACTCCGAGTGAGACGCCCGTTGCTACTTCTGTGTTGGCTTTGAAGAAGAAGCTTTCTTAGCGGGAGCCTTGTCGAGCTTGCTTTCGGCTTCAAGAACTTCAGCTTCCATCCCGGGCGAAACTATCGAACCGGTGAGTTCGGCGGCGTTCTCCGCCATCATCGCCGCGTTCTCGTCAGCGGCTTCTTGCATGGCCGACTTCTGGCGCAGCGGAACTGCCTTGACGAACCAGCTCAAGACGAAGGCGGCAGCGACGACGGCGAAGCCGATCCAGTAAATCGACACCGTGGCCTCAGAGAATCCGACGAGGAACGGGTTCGCGAGTGCCGGGTTAGCGCCGGTCAAGAACGACGTGTCGCCGTTGAGCGCGTCACCGATGGCCGTGGTGTTGCCCGACGAAAGAAGTTCGAAAATCTTCTTGTCGTTGGGGCTCACCGACGTGGGGTTCGTTGCCAGAGCAATTCCGGTGGTCTTCATTGCGTCAGCCAACGGTACGGTCAGCGAGGGGTTGGTGAACGCGGCAGCCAACTTGGTCGGAATCTCACTGAAGAGAGCCGAGAAGAGGATGGCCGTACCCGCCGTTCCACCCATCGAGCGGAAGAACGTCGACGAGCTCGTGGCCACACCCATGTCGCGCGAGCCGACCGAGTTCTGGCTGGCTACGGTCAGCGTCTGCATGAGCTGACCGAGACCGAAGCCGAGCAGGAACATGCCGATCATGACGAACCACAGCGGACTGTCGAACGTGAGGAATGTCATCAAGTAGAAGCCCGCCATCATTGACAGCGTGCCCGTGCGGGGGAACCACTTGTAGCTACCCGTCT
This sequence comes from uncultured Microbacteriaceae bacterium, assembly GCA_964651425.1. Taxonomy (GTDB): domain Bacteria; phylum Actinomycetota; class Actinomycetes; order Actinomycetales; family Microbacteriaceae; genus RFQD01. The sequence goes on from CAZYYL010000014.1 coordinate 10,910, forward strand.
TGGCCATGACCTGGCCCGACATGATGCTCGCCGACATCATTCCGAGAATCATCGGCAGCATCAAGAAACCACTCTCGGTCGGGGTTGCACCCTTGACGAGCTGAAGGTAGAGCGGAATGGTCATCATGCCACCGAACATCCCGAAGCCCACAAAGACACCGAGAATCGTCGACATTGTGAAGGTGCTTGACTTGAAGAGCTTCATCGGAATGAGCGCGTCGTCGCCCATGTAGCGTTCAACGAAGACGAACGCGATGGCGCCAATCACGCCGAGTGCGTAGCAGAAGAGGGATCCACCAGAATCCCATCCCCATTCGCGACCCTGTTCGGCGACGACGAGAAGTGGAACGGTGGCGATGATGACCGTTGCGGCACCCCACCAGTCAATGCGTACCTTGCGCGGGTGGCGAGGCAGGTGCAGGAAGCGAAGCACAACCGCCAGCGCGACAATTCCGACGGGTACGTTGATGAGGAACACCCAACGCCATCCGCTGAGCCAGAGGATCTCGGGAGTACCCGACAGCACTCCGCCGATGAGCGGACCGATGACGCTCGAGATGCCGAACACGGCGAGGAAGAAGCCCTGATACTTGGCTCGCTCACGCGGAGCGAGCATGTCTCCCATGATGGCGAGCGGCAAGGCCATGAGGCCACCAGCGCCGAGACCCTGGATGGCACGGTAAATCGCGAGCTGGTACATATCCATCGCCGCGCCGGCCATGACCGAACCGATGAGGAAGATCACAATCGCGATGATGAAGAGAAGGCGGCGACCGAAGATGTCGCTGAGCTTGCCGTAAATCGGTGTCGAGATGGTCGACAGAATCATGTAGCCGGTCGTAACCCAGGCCTGAAGCGCCATGCCGTCGAGATCATCGGCGATGGTGCGCATCGAAGTGCTGACGACGGTCTGGTCGAGAGCAGAGAGGAACATGCCGGACATCAGACCGATCATTACGAGAAGGATCTCGCGCTTGGTCATCACCGGCACAACAGCATTGGAAGCAGTGCGTGCAGACATAGGCACTACCCTAGCAGTAACTTTTCGTTACTTCGGTACAGTAAAGTAACTACCATGGCCTTCTCCCACGAAAGACGCGACGACGTGCGTGCGGTGTTTCGAGGGGAAGATCGCGAACTCGCGCTGTCGATTCTGAATCGGGTCGCCGACAAGTGGGCCGTTGTGACGGTCGCGCACTTGGCCAAGAAGCAGCAACGCTTTACCGACTTACTCGAGAACATCCCGGGAATTTCGCGCAAAATGCTCTCGGTCACGCTCAAGCAGCTTGAGCGGGATGGTCTCGTTGCTCGCGAAGTGAGCGCGGGCGCATCCGCACAGGTGCATTACCTCGTTACGGATTTAGGCCGCTCACTCTTCGAGCCACTCATTGCCGTCGCATTGTGGGTCTTCGATCACAAAGCGGAAATCGCGGCGAACCGGGCAACCTATGACGCCGCTTCCGAGACTTCTCCGGCGGATGGGCAAGAATAGCCCGGTGAGTTTCTCCCCGTCTCGTCCGAAAAATTCCGTCGCTCGCCGTGCCTCAACCTGGTGGACGGTCGGCGGAACTCTCGCCATCGTCATCGTTGCGAGCATTGTCGTCGCAGTTGCCTTGGGCGCCTCGCAGTCGGCGTCGACGGTGACACCCACCCCCACGCAGACGAAGTCCGCAACGCCGACACCGACCCCGACACCCACTCCAACGCCGGAGGGTTTCAACAAGCAGGCGCTGTCGATTGACGACCCAAACAGCCTGTGGGTCATCGTCAACAAACACCGCCCGTTGGCCGACCCGACGTACGTTCCGAGCCCCTTGTCAGACGCCCCGGTCGCCTATGCCTATGCCTCGACGATGCGAAGCGAAGCAGCGGATGCGCTGACCGGCATGTTCGCTGCGTACACGGCCGAGACCGGCGGCGAGATGATGCTGCAGAGCGTCTATCGCAGTTACGACACTCAGGCGGAGCTCTACAAGGGCGATGACACGCTCACCGCCCGTCCCGGTTACAGCGAACACCAAACGGGACTCGCGGCAGACATTGGCGATATTTCGGGCGAGTGTGCCGTACAGACCTGTTTTGCTGAAATGCAGGCGGGTCAGTGGCTCGCGACGAACGCGTGGAAGTACGGATTTGTGTTGCGGTATCCCGACGGGTACATCGACACCACGGGGTACGAATTCGAGCCGTGGCATTACCGCTTTGTCGGAGTCGACCTTTCGACCGAAATGCACAATACGGGAACGCCGACTCTCGAGCAGTTCTTCGGTCTCGACCCGGCGCCGCGGTACCCCGACCAGGGTTAGGGAAGGTCCGGGGTTAGGGCCCGACGAGGGTGAGCTAACTCAGCGCCGCATCGACGATGCGTTTCGCCTCGGCCTGCACGAGCTTCAGGTGCTGAGGCCCCTTGAACGATTCGGCGTAGATCTTGTAGACGTCTTCGGTACCGGATGGGCGTGCTGCGAACCATGCGGATTCCGTCATCACTTTGACACCGCCGAGTGCAGCGCCGTTACCCGGAGCGTGAGACAGTTTCGCAACGATGGGTTCGCCTGCAAGCTCGGTTGCCGCAATCGCGGCGCCGTCGAGTTTGGACAGCTTGGCCTTTTGGTCGCGCGTGGCGGGCGCATCCACTCGCTCATATGTCGGGTCCCCATATTTTTCGACCAGCTCGCGATAGAGCACCGACGGGGTCTTGCCCGTGACGGCGAGAATCTCGGCAGCCAGCAGGCACAGCAGAATGCCGTCTTTGTCGGTGGTCCACACGGTGCCGTCCATGCGCAGAAACGATGCCCCCGCGCTTTCTTCGCCACCGAAACCGACCGACCCGTCGACGAGACCGGGGACGAACCACTTGAATCCGACGGGTACCTCCCACAGCTCGCGGCCGAACGCGCGAACGACGTGGTCGATCATCGTCGACGAAACGAGGGTCTTGCCCAC
>CAZYYL010000015.1:0-13522 GCA_964651425.1 uncultured Microbacteriaceae bacterium
GCGACGCCGGGGTCTTCATTGATAGTGCGCGTCGCGGGAGTCGCGGTGCCGAGTCGGTCGACGACGGCCTTCATGTGCTCCGGCGTCGTGCCGCAGCATCCGCCAATCAGTTGCAAACCAAACTCGCCGACGAACTGTTCGTGTGCGGTGGCCAACTCAGTCGGAGTCAGCGGGTAGCTCGCGCCATTCGCACCGAGCACCGGAAGTCCGGCGTTTGGCATGCACATCACGGGCACGCGACTGAAGCGCGAAAGCTGACGAAGGTGCTCGCTCATCTCGGTCGGACCGGTCGCACAGTTCAGACCAATGGCGTCGATACCCAGTGGCTCAAGCGCGGTCAGTGCCGCCGTGATTTCACTCCCCATGAGCATCGTGCCGGTCGTCTCCACCGTCACCTCGACAAAAAGTGGCAAGCGGATGCCCAACTCCGCGCTCGCGGCTTTGCACCCGTTGACCGCCGCCTTCGTCTGCAGGAGGTCCTGCGAGGTCTCGACGAGGAACGCGTCGGCGCCACCCTGAATCAGGCCCTTAGCTTGGAGGGCGAAGGTGTCTTTGAGGTGGGCGTATGTCGTGTGTCCGAGGCTCGGCAGCTTCGTTCCAGGGCCAATTGAACCGAGCACCCAACGGATACGCCCATCACGTGCCTCATATGCCTCGGCCGTCTCGCGAGCAATGCGCGCGCCGCGTTCCGCGAGATCTTCGATTCGGTCATCGATGCCGTAGTCCGACAGGTTTGACCAGTTCGCGCCGAATGTGTTGGTCTCGACAGCGTCGACGCCCACGTCGTAATACGCGCCATGAATGGCAGCAATGACGTCGGGTCGGGTCTCGTTGAGAATTTCGTTGCAGCCTTCGAGCTGCACGAAATCGTCGAGCGTGAGGTCGTGCTGTTGCAACATCGTGCCCATGGCGCCGTCGGCAATTACCACGCGCTGTCGCATGGTGTCCATCAGGGCGCGCGAACGGTCCGGCATTGGCAAACTGTTGCGAGCGCTCACGCGGTCAAGTTTACGGTCCCCACTTCTTCGGGCTTTGCCCCGCCCCGGAATACCTCCCCGGTTGGCAACGCCACGCGCGAGTTACAGGTAGCGAACTCCGGTCAGCTTTTCGCTGATGTCCCACAAGCGCTTCGCATCCGCTGCATTCTTTGCTTTGTCGGTGCGATCGGTTTTCTGCGGGTAACCCGACTGCTCTCGTTTGCCGTCGGGTCCGTAATAGTCGTTCCCCTTCACGCCCGGCGCGGTCGCCGCGTACAGCTGGTTGAGCGCGCCCATTGTCACCGGTTGAGCCATGCGGTTATTCACGGCTTGGCCTAGCCAGCGCATGAATCCGCCACGCCCCTTCATCGGACCACTCGTCATGAGTGTGGTGTTCGACCACCCCGGATGCGCGGCCACCGCAATCGCCTTGACCTTGGCCGTAGCGAGTCGACGCTGCAGCTCGCTCGTGAACAACAAGTTGGCGAGCTTGCTCTGCGCGTATGCGGCCCACGGCCTGTAAACCAACTGCCCGTGAAGGTCGTCGAAATTCATGTGGCCGTTCTTGTGCAGGTTCGACGACACGTTGACAATTCGGGCGTCGGGTGTCTTCTTGATGAGAGGAAGCAACAACCCGGTCAGTGCGAAGTGGCCGAGGTGGTTGGTGCCGAACTGCGATTCGAAACCATCGGCAGTGAGCTCACGCTTCAGCACGGCCATAATTCCCGCGTTATTCACGAGGATGTCGAGTCGCTTGTGGGTCTTCGCGAACGCGGTCGCGAACATGCGGATGCTGGTCAGATCGGTGAGATCCAGCTTGGCCACCGTGACGTTTGCGTGCGGGTGCACCGCGTGAATCTTCGTCACCGCAATGGCACCCTTGGTCGTGCTGCGCACCGCAAGTGTGACCTCGGCGCCGTGCGCCGCCAACTGATATGCGGTTTCGAAGCCGAGTCCCGACGTCGCACCAGTCACGATGGCGACCTTGCCGGTCAGGTCGGGAATGTCAGAGGCGGTCCACTTTTGAGTTGCTGCCGGGGAAGTCGTCATGGTGTGAGACTACGCCAGGTGCTCAGCGAAGAACTTCTCGATGCGCATCCACGCATCTTTCGCATCATCGGGTCGGGGCTTGAATCCGGTGATTCTCTGGAAAGCGCCCCACACGCCGACAGACACGTAGTCGGGATTCATGAACGCGTGGTTCGCCTCGGGATATTCCTTCACGTCGTGCGGAATTCCTCGTTCAGTGAGGGCTGCTTCCATGATCGCGGCACCGTTCTTCACCGTCTTGTCTTTGCCACCGTATGAACCGACGATTGGGCACGCACCCTCGAGCGAAGCTCCCAGGTCCTTCGGCATCATGCCGTAGTTGACAGCGGATGCACCAAAACCACGATTAGCCATCTGCAAAGCGAATCCGCCACCCATGCAAAAACCGATGATGCCCACATCCGACTTTTTCGTTTTTGCGGTGCAGTCGGCGCGAGCACCAAGGAATGCTTTCGCAGCTTCGACGTCGGTGAATGCTTGCCCCGTCCCATCGGCGAGCGCACGGAACGTCGCGCTAAGGCAACGACGCATTCCTCCACGGCTATAAAGGTCGGGCATCAGTACGACATATCCCGCGGCGGCCAAGCGTTCAGCCTGCGCACGCATATTGTCTTCGATGCCGAACACTTCGTGCACCATGACCACGCCGGGCCACGGGCCCGGGTTAGTCGGGGTGACGTCAGGAACAACGAGCAACCCGCGCAGGTCATCCGCGATCTGAACATCTGACGAGTGCGTTTTTACGTGAGCCATGCGGTCAGCCTAAGCAGTTGCATGACGAGTGGATTTCGAACGTGTCCACAGCCACCCAATGACCACTGCGATGAACGCGTTAAACGCCATGAATCCCGCTATTCCAATCACGTAAATCACGACACCAATCACGCCGTTCGGGCCGGTCGGGTCAAGGAACGGATATGGCCACCAGCCCGTCAGCGAACCGCGCACAATGGAGAACGCCACCCATGCGAGCGGGTAAATCAAAGCCCACCACATCGCGCGAATACGCAGCGGGTACCTCCCGGGTGCGAAAATCCAATCCACAGCGATAAGGATGGGCGCCCACACGTGCTCGATTTCGTTTGGGATGACCGGCCACACGTAGTTCGCGTCCGCCGCCGCCGGGGCGACGCCACGCAGCAAGAGGTTGTAGACGACCATCATGACGATCGCGTACGAGAAGAGGCACACCCTTACGATGGTGAGAAGTCGCGTGTCAGACGCATGCGACCACGCGTAAACGCCGGCGGCAACGTAAGCGACACCGATTGCGAGACACGTTTGCACGGTAAAGAACGCGAAGTACTCACCCGGCCGGAAAACCCCGTGAATGAGTCGGTCGGTCACCTGCCACACCACCATGGATGCGACAAGAAGTCCGAATACGATGCGCGCGACCGCGATAGCCCGGCGCGCAGGCATAATTTTTGACGTCAATGTCATGCCAGTGACGCTAGCACCTGTGACAGACTTGGACTATGTCTATCGAAGCGTCGTCGTTTGTTGCGCAGCCCTGGTTCGTTCCCGTCGCACTCATCGTGCTGGTCTGGACTCTCGTCTGGAAAGGCTTCGCGCTGTGGCGCGCCGCCAAAGACGACAGCAAGCTGTGGTTCGTTCTCATGCTCATCTTGAACACCCTGGGTGTTCTAGAAATTGTCTACATCTTCGCGATTAGCCCGATGAGCAAGAAGCTCACGGCCAAGACCGCATCGAAGCCTGCGGCAAAGAAGTAGTCACAAAACTTCGCTGTTTAGGGAGCGAGCAGCCAGGCGAGTGGCAGCGCTCCGATCAGAACGACGGATGCCCCCACGAGTAACTGCGCCCACCACGGGCTGCTCCACTTTCCGAGTAGACCCTTGTCGCGCGCAAGCCACCAAATGACGCCCAGCAAGAACGGTGCGGCGAGGCCATTGGTGACGGCAGCGATGAAGAGGAACTGAATGGGATTGACTCCCACGAAGTTCAGCGCGAGGCCGAGCAGAATTGATACCAGGATGATTGCGTAGAACGCGCGCGCCTGGCTGGGTCGCTTCTCTAGGGATTCTCGCCAACCGAATGTCTCGGCGATGGCATAGCTCGTTGCTCCGGCGAGCACGGGCACCGACAACAGGCCCGTACCGAGAATGCCAAGCAAGAACAGGATGCCCGCGTACTCACCGGCAATGGGAGCGAGAGCGCTAGCGGCCTGCTCCGCTGTCTGTACATCCGTAATGCCGTTGACGTTAAGTGTTGCCGCCGCGGTGATCATGATTGCCGCCATGGCGACGACACCCGTCAACATTCCGGCGAAGACGTCGACGCGCATGGCGGTCATATGGCGTTTCGTCACATACTTCGCGTCCGCCTGATGGCGCTCTTCCACCTCTTCGGCTGCTTGCCAGAAGAAGAGATACGGAGAAATGGTGGTTCCGGCGAGCGCGATCAGGAACGAAATTTCGAGCTTGGTCCACTGCATCTGCGGAATAACGATGTTGTGGGCAACGCTCGGCCAGTCGACGTGCGCAACGAACAGCACGGCAACGTACGCCAGCAAGGAAAGACACAACCACCGCAGAATTTTTGCGTACCGGTGATACGGCATGAATACTTCTGCCACAGCGATGAGCGCAGCGAAACCAATAACGCCGATTGCTTGCGGAACGGGCACGAGCAGCTGAAGTGCGGCGGCCATCGATCCGAGGTCAGCCGCGATGTTTACCGTGTTGGCGATGGCAACCAGCAAGACGCAAATGTACAGGAGCGGTCGAGGGAGGCGGTTCCGGATGATCCCGGCCAGGCCTGTGCCGGTGACCAACGCCAGTCGCGCGCACGATTCCTGCACCGCGAACGCAAGGGGCAACAGTAGCGGTGCGCTCCACAAGAGGCGGTTTCCTGTCGCAGCGCCGACCTGAGAGTAGGTGCCGATTCCCGACGGATCATCGTCGGCTGCGCCGGTGACGATACCCGGACCAAGGCGACGAAAGTATCCTGCGCCACGCACGCTGTGACGCGTGGGCGCGTGAGTGTCGGCGACAGCCTCGGTTGGGCGCACCGATGTTGCGCGTTTTGTCATGATGACTCCCCCGACGGCCTTCCGATTCCCTCAGCCTAGACCGGCCCATCGCACGCGCGAGGGCGGGTGACGGATACATTAGAGAAATGGCCTCTCCTCGTACTCGCTGGTTCGGACTTCTTTTCGTCAGCCTCGCAATCTCGCTCATCATCGTCGACTCGACCATCATCAACGTGTCGATTCCCGCGATCATCGAAGATCTCGGCATCTCGAGCACGCAGGTGCAATGGGTGCAGGAGTCGTACACGCTCGTGTTCGCGGCGCTCCTGCTCGTATTTGGTGCGCTCGCTGACCGCTTCGGTCGACGACGCATGCTCATCATCGGCATGGCGCTCTTCACGCTCGCTTCGGTGTTCGCCGGTTTCTCACAAGACGGCAACGTGTTGATTCTCGCTCGCGTTCTCCAGGGTTTTGGTGGCGCCATGGTGCTGCCGACCACGCTGTCGCTCGTCAACGCCAACTTTCAGGGCAAGGAACGCGGCATCGCGTTTGCCATCTGGGGTTCCACGATTGGTGGAATGGTCGCCGTTGGCCCGCTTCTCGGCGGCTGGCTCACGACTGACTTCTCGTGGCGCTGGGCGTTCGGCATCAACATCCCATTCGGCATTTTGATCATCGTCGGTTCGCTGTTGACCGTGCTCGAATCAAAAGACCCCACGGCCGGTCGTCGTATCGACTGGGAAGGTGCCGTCCTTTCGATCTTCGCGATGTCGTCGCTCGTCTTCGGCTTGATTGAGGGTCGTAATTACGGCTGGTGGATGGTCAACAAGCCGTTCACCGTCGGCGACTGGGAATGGCCGTTCGACATTTCGGTGATCCCCTTCTGCTTCGCGATTTTCATCGTGTCGGCCGTGTGGTTCGTCATCCACGGATTGCGTCGCACGCGGGCCGGAAAGCCCGCGCTCATCGCCTTCAAGCTCTTCAGCCTCGCGAGTTTCCGTAACGGAAACATCGCGGCCATGGTCATCGCGCTCGGTGAGTTCGGTGTGATTCTGTCACTGCCCCTGTGGCTGCAGTTCGTTGTGGGTTACAACGCCCTCAGCACCGGTTTCGTTCTGCTCGCTCTCGCCGCGGGCGCATTCTTAGCCAGTGGCGTTGCGGGTGGACTCAACGGTCGACTCAGCGCAACAAACATGGTGCGCATCGGAATCCTGCTTGAGGTCATCGGCGTGACCGGTGTTGCTTTCGCCATCACCCCGACTTCTGGTTGGGCCGAAGTCACGCCGTTCCTCTTCATTTATGGAATCGGCGTCGGTCTTGCCACCGCGCAGCTGACTGGCGTCATCCTTAAGGACGTGCCTGTCGCTGAGTCGGGTCAAGCGTCGGGAACGCAGAGCACATCGCGTCAGCTCGGCTCGGCGCTCGGCATCGCTGTTCTCGGAACGATTCTGTTCACATCGGTTCAAATTCAACTCACCAACGAACTGACCAATCAGGGCCTTCCGTCTGACACCGTCACGACGGTTGTCTCGCAGGTTGTCGATTCAGCGGGTGGCGCGATCATCGGCCTCGAAGCGAACCCGCAGACCGCTGACGTGGCCGTGGCCGCGAAGCAGGCTATCAGCGACGGAACGCGTTACTCCGCGTTTGCCGCTGCAGCGTTCCTCGTGCTCGGTTTCTTCTCAACGCTTCGCCTCGGCGAGGACAAGGTTGAGTCCACAGCGAAGAAGAAGTCCTAGGGCTTCTTCTCGGGCGCGGGCTCGAGTCCCGCATCTCGCTGCTGGTTGTAATACGCGCGAGCTTCTTCTTGACGCGCCTGCTCTTCGCCGGTCGCGATGTGCGCGCGCAAGTGCTCGTGTTCGTACCCAAACGCGTCAACGAGGTCTTGCGCGTACGGACGAATCCGGGCAATGAGTCGATCTACATAGGCCGTGACGGCGTGCCCTCGCGCAGACGACATGCGACCGTTGAGCAGGTACCACGCCATGTGCTTCTCAATGAGACCCAGGCCGAAGAGATTGCGCAACCACGTGAGCAGCTCACGGGTGTCATTGTCAGGTGCGCCGGCGAGTGCATCCGTGAACGCTTCCCACTGCAGCAGTTCACCGTGAGCAATGGCAGCATCGATGAGTGCGCTCTGGCGAGCCGCGGTGACCTCGTCCAGCGTGTGAGCTTTCTTGGCTGCGCGCAGTTGTTCGGCGAGGTCAGCAACCATGGACTCAACCCGATCGGTGAGGAGATGGCGCTGGGTCTCCTCATCCCGCAACTGACCGACAGCGCGTGCCGTCGAACGCATGTCATGGATGTCTTGTGACAGGCGTCGCAAACCGGAGTTGGAAAGCGTGCGGTCGGCCGCCTTGCCCACGACAAATTTCACGAGCGTCGTACGGTCCGCCGAACTGAGCTTCTTGCCAAAATCGGTGAGCAGACGCTTTGCGACGAGCTGCAACAACACATTGTTGTCGCCCTCGAACGTTGCGTAAATGTCGAGATCGGCGCGCAGCCCGACGAGTCGGTTTTCGGCGAGGAATCCCTGGCCGCCACATGCCTCGCGGCACTCTTGAATCGTGTCGAGTGCACCCCAGGTCGAGAGCGGCTTGAGTGCCGCGGCGAGAGTTTCGAGGTCTTGGCGGTGTTCATCCGTGTCGTGGCTACCACCAAAGACTGCGTCGAACTTCTCGAGCAATTCGCCGTGCGCGAAGCTCATCGCATATGTACTTGCGATCAGTGGGATGAGTCGACGCTGGTGGCGCTGATAATCGAGCAACACCTGCTCACCACCGGTCGGGGCATCGAACTGCCGGCGCTGGTTGCCGTACGTGACAGCAATTTGAAGAGCAATCTTCATCGCATTGACGCTGGCGCCGTCGAGTGAGACTCGACCCTGTACGAGTGTGCCGAGCATCGTGAAGAATCGTCGACCCGGGCTCGCGATCGGTGATGAATAAGTGCCGTCGGCTGCGACGTCGGCATAACGATTGAGGAGGTTTGTGCGTGGAACTCGAACGTGGTCGAAGTGCAGACGACCGTTGTCGATGCCGTTGAGGCCACCCTTGACGCCGTCGTCGTTTCCGCCGACGCCGGGATAGAACTCCCCCTTGTCGTCACGGATGGGAACGAAGAAGGCGTGAACGCCATGGTTCACGTTCTTCGTGATGAGCTGAGCGAAAACGGTGGCGGCTTTGCCGTGCAGGGCCGCGTTGCCGAGGTAGTCCTTCCACGCACCACGGAACGGCGTGTGGATGATCCACTCTTCGGTGGCTTCGTCATACGTCGCCGTGGTGGCGATGCTCGCCACGTCAGAACCATGACCTGTTTCGGTCATTGCGTAGATGCCGGGGAGCTTGAGGCTCAATGCATCGGGCAACCACTTCGCGTGGTGCTCCGATGTTCCGAGATGCTGAATGGCGGAGGCGAACAATCCCCACTGCACGCCGGCCTTGATCTGCATCGACGGATCTGCCGCGACAAGTTCTTCGAACGCCGCGAGGTGTCCGCCGTGATCCTCAAAGCCGCCAACAGAAACCGGAAAAGCGCGGTGGACGACGCCGTGCTCGGCAAGGCTCTTCAGCTGCCCCAAGACGCGTTCGCGATGATCGGCGACAGACAGGCCGGTCTTCCCCTGCATGTCGGGGTCGCGGATGAAGGCGCGCGCATCCTTTCGGATATCTGCCCATCGGCCGAGGAGGTAGTCACCCAAGGCCACGACATTGACGTGACCGGGTACGACAACCGGCGTCTCGGCGTCGTTTGTCTCGTTTATTTCGATGGATTCGATTTCGTTGACCTCTGATGTGGTCATTTTTCGCACCTCGTTTGTGTATCTCGTCAGGGTTGTGCCCTCATCCACAGTCTAAGAACGTCAGCGACCTTCTTTCGACTAAATCGTGACATTCTGAGTCGTTCTAGGCTGAGTGCATGCCTGCTGCCATTCTCGGTTTCGTCGGGGCGCTCGTCTTTGGTGCCGGCGACTTTATCGGCGGCGTCGCCTCGAAGCGCATTGGCGCCATGAAAGTCACGTTCATCGCGGGTCTCGCGGGATTCGTGATTGCCATCATCGGATCGCTGGTCATTCCGAGCATCGTCACCACAGAAGCGCTGTTCTGGGGCGCGATGGCCGGTGTCGTCGGCTCCAGTGCGATCATGCTGCTCTATGCGAGTCTTGCCATTGGCCCGATGAGCATCCTCTCGCCCCTCGGTGCGTTCGTGTCCGCAATCTTTCCGGTGATGTGGGCCATCGTCGGTGGCGAAGCAATCGGCCCACTCGGATTTGTCGGACTCGGCCTTGGTCTCGTCGCCGTGATTCTTGTCGGGTTCATCCCCGAGAAGAACGCCGTGCGTCCGTCACTCAAGGGCATCTCGATGGCCATCGGCGCGGGAATACTGATCGGAGCCTTCGTCATTTGTATCGACCAAGCACCGGCAGATGCCGGGCTCGTGCCACTGATTTCGAACCGCATGGTCAGCGCGACGATTATGGGGTCGGCGATTTTGATTACTTCATGGATGCGCCGCTCGCGTGCGCGCCGAACCACCGCAGGTCACTCACCCAGCGACGTCGTGGTCGGAGAAACCGGCAACATCGGGTGGCGCGCCGGAATCGGACTCGCCTTATTGTGCGGCCTGTTCGACGGCACGGGTAATGCCCTGCTCCTCCTGGGTATCCAGATTGGAGACTTGAGCGTGATGTCGGTGCTCACGGCGATGTACCCCGCGGGGACCATCCTGCTGGCCGCAATCGTGCTAAAAGAACGAGTCGCGCCCATTCAGGCGCTGGGTCTCGCACTCGCGATTACGGCCGCAGCAATGCTGGCGCTCGCATAGCCAGCTCGGGAGCTAGTTTGGCCACGCGCGCTATTAGGCGAGGGGACAGATTCGCTAGCTGGCGTTGATGACTTCGGCGATGGCGTCGTCGCCCGGACGAACCATCACCATGTCGGCCTCGATGTCAGCGCGACTGAGCAAGTCGTTCATGCGGCGCTGACGCGTCTTCGGCACGATTGTCACAACCGTTCCCGCACGACCCGCACGACCGGTACGACCCGCGCGGTGAAGATACGTCTTGTACTCGTCGGGTGCATCGGCCTGAATAACCAGGTCGACGTCGTCCACGTGGATGCCGCGAGCCGCGACGTCCGTTGCCACGAGCACATCGACTCGACCACTCGTCAGCATCTGCAAGTTGCGCGTGCGTCGGTTCTGGTTGAGGTCACCATGCAGGCTCGTCGCCGGAATTCCGGCATCGTCAAGCTGATCGGCGAGCATCTCCGCAAATGCACGGGTGCGCGTGAAGATGAGGGTCTTGCCGTTGCGGTCGCAGAGCTCGCGAATGACCTCGGGCTTGTCCTTGTGGTCAACGATGAAGACGCGGTGGTCAATCGTTGAACTGGCCTGGTCCTCACCGGCGACCTCGTGCACGGACGGGTTCTCGAGGAACTCGTCAATGATTGCGGCCACACCACGGTCGAGGGTCGCGGAGAACAGCAGGTGCTGCGCATCGGGTGCCACTGAACGAAGGATGCGCTGCACGGGCTCGAGGAATCCCAAGTCGCACATGTGGTCGGCCTCGTCGAGAACCACAATCTGTATCTTCGACAGGTCGATGTGACGCTGCTCAACGAGGTCCTCAAGACGACCGGGTGTCGCGATGATGATGTCGACGCCACGACGAAGTGCGGTTACCTGACGGCCCTGAGGCACGCCACCGTAAATCTGAGTGGTGAAGAGGCCAACCGAGCGAGCGATGGGCTGAACCGTGCGGTCGATCTGGAGTGCGAGCTCACGCGTCGGCGCCATGATGAGTGCACGCGGTGCGCGGCCCATCTTGCGGTCTTTGCCACCGTTGTTCTCCATAAGGCGTTCGACGAGCGGTGCGCCGAACGCGATGGTCTTACCAGAGCCGGTGCGACCACGGCCGAGAACGTCGCGACCGGCGAGAACCTCAGGGATTGTTGCCGCCTGGATCGGGAACGGTGCGCTGGCACCGAGTTCTTCAAGTGCACGGCAGATATTGCCGCCGAGACCGAGGTCTCCGAAGCTCACACCTTCGACGTCGACCGCGAGAGTCGCCTGCGCTTCGAGACGTTCCAAGACGACGTCGTCATCGGCCGAGAATGCGGGCTTGTTCGACTTGTCCGGGTAGAACGACGAATCACGGCGAGTAGGGCGCTCGTCACGGTCATAACGGCGTGCGGGACGCTCGTCACGGCCACCACGAGGGGCACGGTCGTCACGATCGAAACGACGCACTGGACGGTCATCGCGGTCGGTCGTGCGACGTGCGGGGCGGTCATCCCGATCATCACGACGTGCCGGACGGTCATCGCGGTCGAAACGAGGACGTTCACCACGGCTCGGACCGTTGTGACGGTCGCGCGGTGGGTGGTCTACGTGATCGAAGCGCGGGCGTTCGCCACGTGCGAGTGGGCGACGGTCGTCGCGATCAGAACTGCGGGCCGGACGTGCGTCGCGATCATCACGACGTGCGGGACGCTCATCACGGTCCGTGCGGCGAGCCGCCGGGCGCGTGTCGCGATCGTCGCGGCGAGCCGGGCGCTCATCGCGAGCTGCTCGATCTGTGCTCCGTGCGGGACGGTCGTCACGGTCAAAACGGCGTACCGGACGGTCGTCACGATCGTCACGACGAGCCGGTCGGTCACCGGCGCCACGAACAGCGGACTTCGCTGCACGCTCATCGGCACTCCATCGACGCTTCGGTGCTTCTGCACTCGCTTCTTCGGGGCGGTAGCCGCGATGTTTGGGGCTCTTACTTCCCGCTTTCGCGGCCTTGGGCCCGCGATTCGGATCGAAGTTCTTCGCCGGACGACCGCCGGCAGGCTTACTTGCTTTAGGCATGTTGATTCATTTCGTTGATTCCAAGCGTGACGGGCGTGCGAAATTAACCGCGCGCACCACGACGAAAACCGTCGTAACTACCCGGACGAAACTGTGGCCGGGACCGATTCACTCAGTGTGACTATCCATCTCGGAAGTGAGATGAAACCGGCCCGCCTGACATACAAACAATGCCCGCCAAAGAGGCGGTGTCAAGAGCCGACCTTCTCAGACTAGTGCACCATCGGTTCGACGGGCGCAACGGGGTCCTTGCGACGGCTAGGCCACTCGACGATGAGCATGGCGGCGACGATGATCGCACCGCCGATGACGGTCTTCGGCAACAGCGTCTCTTGCCCGACGCCGACCGAAATCAGGGCCGTGAAGACGACTTCGAGCGTGAGAATGACCGCCACGCGTGACGCATCCATCTTCGACTGCGCCCACGTCTGCACGAAGAATCCGATGGCCGTCGCGAACACGGCGGTGAAGATCACGGCGAACCAGACGTCAAAGTTTGGAGGTGCCTGGTAGCCGTCCTGCAGCGCGCCAATCCAGAAGACGCACGTGAGCGAAGCGAGCTGGATGATTGTCAGCGAGTACGAGTCCAGCCCCGGGCTCCATCGCCCCAGGCCGACGATGTGTGCCGCGAAGAAGGCCGCGCCGAGTACGCCCCAGAGTTGGCCGGGATCGAAGCTGAACCCCGTGATCGAGATAAAACCGAGACCGATGACGGCCATAATCGCCCCGACCCAGACTTGAGCGCGAATCTTGTCCTTGAAGAGCACGCGCGCGAAGATCGGCGTGAGCACGACGTACAGGCCCGTGAGGAATCCCGTGATGGCCGCAGTGGTCAGCGACAAGTTGATGGTCTGAGTTACGTACGCGAGGCCGAGAAAAAGTCCCAGGATTGCGCCGCGCCAGAGCATCCGCCCGTTGATATTCACCAATTTCTTGGGCCGAGCGATGATCATGATGAGCGTTGCCATCGTGAATCTCGTTGCCAGGAAGTCCCAGAAAGGCTCCTCGTTGATAGCCGGCTTCATCAACACGAACGCGGAGCCCCACACCACAGCGACGCTCACGAGAGCGAAGATGGCGAAACGAGAAGAGGTCGCGGGATTCACCCGCTTCACACTACCGGGCGGTCTTGCGGCGGATGCTCACGGGTGGGATGCCGGCGGAGACACCGCCACCAATACCTGAGGTGCCCTAGTCGTTGGTGGACACATCTCCAGCGTCAGCGCCGTCCGTTGTCTTCGGCGAAGTGCTGGAGTCAGATGAGAAGTACGACATGAAGCCGGACTTCTTAACCGTCGGGGTCTCAGACTTCTCGGTCGCCGACTCGGTCTTTTTCGTCGCCGCTCCCGCCGCCGTTGTCGCAGTTGCGGTGACGCTCGCCGTCACCTTTGCCGTGGGCACGGAGTCGGTGGCGAGCGCGGCCTGACGCAGTGCATCCTGCTTCGCTTGACGACGAGCCGCGCGCTTCACCGCGCGACGCTCACGACCACCCTCGACGACCGCGTAGAACGCGGGAAGAACCACAAGCGTGAGCACCGTGGACGACAAGAGTCCACCAATCACGACAATCGCGAGCGGCTGGCTGATGAAGCCACCGCCCGAACCACTGAGCCCGGAGGCGAGCGGAATCAGGGCGAAGATGGTCGCC
>CAZYYL010000016.1:0-13516 GCA_964651425.1 uncultured Microbacteriaceae bacterium
GTACAACTAGATAGAAGCCGGTCAGTGATGGCCGGATGATTGAAGGCCCTCTGTGTTTCACAGGGGGTCTTCGACGTTCCTGCCATAGCCTGTAGGGAACTATGCGCTGATGAGGGAGGTGCAGGAGTGGCCACACGCATGCCGGCACCGGCACCCGTCATTGCCGGTTTTACGCACTTGCGCGCCCTCGGCGTCGGCGGATTTGCCGATGTGCATCTCTACTCCCAAGAGCGACCCCGTCGTGAAGTGGCCGTCAAGGTGCTCCTCGACGGCGCCGTCAACCCGAGCGTGGTTGCGGCGTTCAACTCGGAGGCCGACATCATGGCGGCGCTTGGCGCGCATCCATCAATCTTGACGGTCTTCGCATCGGGAATCTCGAGCGATGGCCGCCCGTACCTCGTCACGGAATACTGCCCAGACGGGTATGGCGAGTCGTTCCGTCAGAAGCCGTTGCCGATAGCTGACGTCTTGTCGATCGGCGTGAAGATGGCATCGGCGCTCGAGAGCGCCCACCGCATGAGCGTGCTGCACCGCGACGTGAAGCCGGGCAACATTTTGGTGACGTCGTTTGGTGCGCCCGTGCTGAGCGACTTCGGTATCGCGGCGTCGCTTCGGGCCGGCGAGGAATCGCAACTGCTCGCGATGTCGGTGCCGTGGACGGCGCCCGAGGTGATCGCCGGGCAGACGACTGGCACCGTCGCGACGGACGTCTGGAGTCTCGGCGCGACCCTGTTCTCGCTGGTCGCCGGGCACTCGCCGTTCGAAATCCCTGAGAAGGGTGCGAACACACGCGAGCAGATCGCAAAACGAATCGTGCGGGCAAAGCCGACGGGGTGGGGTCGAACGGATGTTCCGCCCGCGCTCGCCGAAATTCTCGCTGCCACCTTGAACAAGGATCCACTCAAGCGTCCCGCGACGATGCTCGAGTTGGCGCGCGCACTGCAGGACGTACAACGCGGGCTGGGCCTGACTCAGACGCCGATCGAGTTTGACGCGAAGACGTACGCCAAGGGAAACATTGATTTTGCGAACACCTCGCCCGGCGGCGCACCTCGCTCGCAGGTGCCGGTGACGACGGTGCGCAAGGGTCGCGCATCCGCTTCGGGAACGGCCCAGACGACGGGCAACCTGCCGGCCACGAAGACAGCTCGCAACTACGTGCGCCAGGTCTCGACCGCGCGGGCTTCGGGATGGTTGGTATTCGCGATCATCGCGCTCGCCGGAGTGGCGACGTTGTTCGCGCTTGCGATTGCGGGTGTGTTCAAGTGAGACGCTGTCAAGTGGGCTCGTGCTGATGAAACGCGCGAACGCGTGGGGCATCGCCAGCGTCGCGACGGTCACCGCACTCGTCGCCGGTCTAGCCGTTGTCGCCCAGGGGTTTGATGTGGTGGATGCGCCACCTGAGTCGACGTCGGTGTGGGTTCTGCAGAACTCAGCTGGACAGCGTTACGCGCGAGTGAATGCGGCTCTCGGCGAACTCGACTCGGTCAATACGGTTGCGAATCCGAGTGCGTTCGTGCAGTCGTCGGAGGGCGTGTTGCTCTTCACCGACGGCGATTCGCGACTCGTGCCGGTCGACACAGTCAACCCGCAAGACATCGAGCCGGACAGCCCACTCGTGGGGAGTACCCCGAGTGAGACCACGGACATCCAGTCGAACTCGTCCACTGTTGCGTATCTCGCGGGCGGGGGATCAGTGTGGGTAGCTCCGATGCGCGGGGGCGATCCGCGACAGGTACTCGTGCCCGAGGGCACGACGGTGTCGGCGATGACGCTCAACTCGATTGGTACGCTCGCCATGTATTCGTCGACAGACTCCGTCGTGCGGTTGTTCGATACGGGCCGCTTTGAGCTTGCGAGCGAGCAGGTCGCGCTGGCGGCGGCGCCGAATGCGGAGCATCCGCTGCAGATGACGTGGGCGGGTTCGCGCTGGGCATTGCTGGATCCGGTTGACCAAAAGCTCTGGGTGCAAGGTCGGGCTGACCCGATCACCATCGACGCCGGGCCGAACCTGACGCTTGGTTCGAGCGCGCTACTTCAATCGGCCACGACCATCAACGACCTCGTCGTGATTGCCTCGGCAGGTGTTCTCGTGACTGTCGATCTCACCTCCGGCCAGCCAACGGCAACCTCACCCGCACAGGGTGTGGCCGCCCGCCCGACACAGGTCGGCGATACGGTCATGGCTGCGTGGCTGACGACCGGCACAGCGGGTGGCCTGGCGGTAGATGCGCGCACCGGCGAAACGCGTGCGCTCGGGTACGCCGGCGCACGACTCGAGTCCGACCCGCATCCGGTGATTCAGAGTTCGGGTTCCGGGTCTGGCACCGGCACAAGCACGACCGCCGTGCTCAACGACACCGCCAGCGGATGGGCGTGGACTCTGCCCTCGGGCTCTCTCGTAACCGGCTCTCAAGACTGGAGCCTGCTCACCTCTGAGCCGACGACCGAGACCGATTCGGCAGACACCGCGAACGTGACGCAACCCCGTCCACCGGTGGCGGAACCCGATGCGTTTGGCATACGTGCCGGCGCGAGTGTGACCTTGCCCGTCTTGCTCAACGACTACGACGCCAACGGCGATGTGCTGGTGGTTGACCCCACCACATTCACGCAGCCCGGTTTCGGCCAGGTCGCACTCATCAACAACGGTCAGTCGTTTGTCATAACGGTTCCGTCGGGTGCGTCGGGCACGACGAGCTTCGAATACCGCGTGAGCGACGGAACCAGCAGCGACGGTCTGTACTCGGAACCTGCGCGCGTGAGTGTGACGGTTATCCCGAATGAACAGAACTCCGCTCCGCAGTGGTGCGCCGACCTTGTTGCCAACTGTGTTGCGCAGTGGCCGAGCCCGTCGGTCGCACCGGGCGGCACCGTCGACATCAACGTCCTCGACGGCTGGCTCGACCCCGAGGGTGACCCGATGTTCGTCGCCGGCGCGACAGTCGATTCCGGCGCGGGTCACGTCAACGCCGACACCACCGGCCGCCTTGTCTATCAGCACAACAACGCATCGCTCACGACGACAGAGGTTGTCAATGTGAGCGTTCGCGTCTCCGACACTCACGGCGCGACGACAACCCGCACGCTGTCAATCACGGTGACACCGAACCCGCCGCTCGCGACCAGCCCCTTTGCAGTCGTCACGGCGGCCGACGAACCTGTCACGGTCGATGTTCGCGCGCACACCTCGGGCGGAGCAAAGCCCGCAACTCTCGTGACTGCCGCGCTGCCGAACGGCTCACCCGCGCACGTCTCGGTCGCGTCACCGACTGCGTTCATCTTCTCGAGCGCCCAGGCCGGTGACTTCGATGTCGCGGTCACCGTGACGGATGGCTCATCGTCGCAGGCGATGAGCGTGCGCGTGATCATTGCGGCGCCCGCGAGTAGACCCCTCGCTTTGGCACCGGTGAGTGTCTTTCTCACTCCGGGTACCGACCAGCTCGTCGACGTGTTCAGCGCCGCACTCAACCCCGAGGGTCGCGTTTTGATGCTCGACTCGACCCTGGTCACTCCGGTTTCGGGCGCGGCACTGTTCGTTGACGTGGTGGATGCGGCGCGCATCCGTGTTCGTGGCAGCACGGCGGATGGCGCCCCCGGCTTGGTCGGCACCATCGAACTTCAAGTCAGTGACGGAACCACCGACAGCACCTACAACACAACGGGTCAGGTGACGGTCTATGCGTTGCCGAGTGCGGCGAACCAGCCACCGATTGCCGTCGACGACTCCGCGTCGGTTCGCGCGGGTGCCCAGGTCGACGTCGATGTGCTCGCCAACGACATCGGCCCGGTCGGGTCGACGTTGGCCATTGACCCGACGTCGATTCAGCCGGACTGTGCGAGCGGCTTGGTGTTCGCATCCGGCAATTTGCTTCGCGTGCTCGCGCCCGCGCAACCCGGCACCTACCGCTGCGCCTACGCGACCACGCTTGTTGGTAACCCCTCGCTCACCTCGACGGCCGTGCTCACGCTCACGGTGCTCGGCGCGGACGGAAATAAACCACCGCTCGCGCCAACGCTGAGCGCACGGACGGAGCCGGGATCGTCGGTCGAAATCACGATTCCGTTGACCACCCTTGATCCTGATGGTGACACGGTGTGGCTCACGACGGTCGGTTCCGCCACGCAGGGCTTCGCCGCCATCTCCGCCAGCGGCCAGTCAATCACCTACACGAGCCAGTCGACGGCCGTCGGTCAAGACTCGTTCACCTATTCGGTTCGGGATGCGAGGGGCGGGTCCACCACGGGAACCGTGCGTGTCGGCATCCTCACCACCACTCCCGAACCCGGCCCCATCACATCGACCGACTATGTCGATGTCACCGCGGGTTCGGGCAATGACATCCAGATTGATCCCACGGTGAACGACGTTGACACGGTTGGCAAGGGTCTCACCCTCGAACGAGACAGTGTGATTCCGGATGCAAAGGCCGGCACTGCGCCCTTCGTCGCCGCTCAAAACGCACTGCAGAACACGGTCGGCAACACCGTCACCGTGCGCGCACCCGAAATGCCGAGTGTGTTGACGTACCGTTACTCCGTTGCCGACGGCAGCGGCAACGTCTCGGTTGGACTCATCGTGGTTCGCGCGGTCATTGAGTCGACTCCCGCGTACCCGGTCGTCACCGACACCTACTTGTCGTTCGCCGACCGCTCTCGCCTGATCACGGGCGTCGACGTGGTGACGAACAAGGTCAGCTGGAGTGGTGGCGAAGTGAGCGGGCTGTCTCTCGCCCTGTGGGAAGGAAATTCGGCATTCACGGCGTCCGGCTGGTCCATCTTGGGCGCAGCGCCCGACCGCGGGGCCGTTGTTCCGTTCGTTGTGACCGGGCGCGATTTCGCGGGGCACGAAGTCACGAGCTATGCATTCCTTCGCATCCCGCCGCTCGAGGCAGCGATTCTCACGCTCAAATCCAACGTGCAGCCCATCAGCGTGCGCGAAGAAGACTCGGTGACGTTCAACGTGGCCGACCTGGTCGATGCTCCGGCGGGAACATCCATCGACCTCGTTCGTGACGGCGTCGAAACTTTTGGCTCGCGGGCGGTCGCCACCTGCACACCCGGCGACGGCACCAACGTGACCTATTCGGCCGGTACCGGCGCACCTTGGACCGACGGTTGCATCGTTTCGGTCAAACTGCGGGGGGCGGATGCGGTGACCCGCCTGCTCATTCCGGTCACGATCATTCCGCTCGAGCCGGAACCCGAGTTGACCGATCGCGCTCTCGAAATCTCGCCCGGAAGTCCACCGACGAACACCAAGTCGTTCGACCTCACCACGATGACCACGTGGATCGACCACACGGATTTCTCGAGTCTCGAGTACGCGGTCGACTACACGGGCACCGCGTTCGACGTGAAACTTGTCGGCCAGTCACTGACGATTACCGCGAAAGACAACGCGACACCGGGTACACGCGAGACCGTGACCGTGCGAATCGCGAACCACTCCAAGACCCTGCCCGCGACGATCAAATTGCTCGTCGGCCCGGCACCGACCGATGGTCCGCAGGGTGGGTTCGGCTCGCTCGCGTGTTCGGCCACCGATGGCAGTTGCTCGCTCGACATCTCGGCCCTGACCGGCACGTACAACCCGTTCACGACGCCGCTCGAGTTCGCGCCGTTCGGGTACCCCGACGCCGGTGCGGGCAACGCCGTCGCCTGTGGGCAGGCCGTGCTGAGTGCATCCACGTCGGCAATTACCGCGACCTGGCCTGCTGGCAACGCGACGGTCGGTGCACGCTGTGCCGACATTGCGTACACGGTGAAGGATGCGCAAGGCCGTGTTGCAATCGGCCACCTCGACTTTGCGCTCGCCGGGTTCCCGGGCGCACCCGGTTCGCTCACGCAGAGCGCGTACACCGACTCGAGTGTGACCCTGCGCGTGGAACCGGATGAAGCCGGTAATTCCTCACCCACGTTGCTGGGTTTCCGTATCTATCAGGATGACGGCAGCTCACCCGTTCTCGATTGCCCGGTGACCACGGGCAACGAGCACTTCGCGCTCGAGTGCACGATCGGCGGGCTCACCGCGTTCGAGAAGCACACCTTCAAAGTCGTGCCCTACAACGCGCTCGGTGATTCGGCGTACTCGTCGACGGTCACGAATGCCTACGCATATCGAGCGCCGCTCTTCGGTTCGATCGACTCGGCAACCGGGGTTTACAGTTCCACGCTGACCACTCGCGCGACGGGTGCCGTATCTGTGACCGTGACTCCGGCCGCCGACGCGCAGGTCGAGTCGTACGTGATTACCGGCGACGGCGGGGCGGGAGCGACCGCAGCGGGTCGCGTTGTGCATCCGCTTACCGGTGATTTTTCGACATTCACGGTCGAGGTCGCCGCCGACGCTGGCGCGGGAAGTGGCGTGACGGTCGAGGCTGTTGCTTCGGTTCCGCCGCCCGTCGGGGCATCTGGTCAAAGCAGCAGTGAGCATCGGTCAGTGGATGTTCCCGGCGCACCCGCACTCACGAGCAACCACACCGTGGCCGAAGCCACCGCGTCCGGCTGGCAAGTAACGATGACCGCGACGGTCGACACAAACGGTGGTGACGCGGCCGAGTACGTGTACCTGCTCTGGCCGACGACCGCCGAAGCGCCGACGTGTTCGTTCGATGTCACCTCGGGATTGATGTGGACGTCGCCCGTGCCCGGTGACATTCAATCGGTGCGCACCAGTAACGAGTCGGCCGTGTTCCCCGGAATGTCGAGCCAGACCGGGTACGAATCGCTGTTCTGCGTGACAAACCGATTCGGGCTTGACCAGGTTCGCGGCACGCCGGTCGGTTCGCTCGATGACCCGGCGGCCGGCACGTTCACCTACGCGGTTGCGGCGACGGCGGTCGATGGCGCATATCTCGCGGCGATTGATGCCGGCACTGCGCCGAGCGGGTTGGTCGCTCAGTTCCGCGACGGCTCGACTGGTGCGTGGAGCGAGACTTTCTCGTCGTCGACATTTGGTGCCGACCTGTCGGTGCACGTCCGCTACTGCCTCGCGTCGGCGCCCGACACGTGTAGCCCGGGGGACACGGTGGTCACGCCGAGCACACCGAACCGCTCGTGGCAGGTGCGCGTCAGCGGATGGTCGCTGCGTCAGGCCTGCGTGTTCGACCAGGCGCTGCTGGTCGACGTGAGCGGCGATGGGATTGGCACGGCGGATGCCCCCGCGTGGAGCCTGTCGACGGACATCCCGCCGATTTGGCTCGATGCCAGCGACAACATCTATGACACGACCTGGGATGCGGCGCTCGCCGCGTGGGTGATCCCCACGGGTTCCCCCACTCCGGTGCAGTTGTACGCCACCATCGTGTTTGCGAACACGCCACAGATTTCCGGCCTCGACCCGTTTGATGTCGGTCCGATTCCGATTACCTGCACGGCCGGATAGTTCGGCCCAACAAAGACCTATTGGCTCACGCCCATAAAAGGAGAGAAGAAATGGCACTCACCCAAAAGCAGACGCAGTGGTTCGCCCAGACGTTCGACGCACTCGTGTCGAACGTCGAACAGGCGATCCTCGGCAAGCGTCGCGTGATCGAGTTCGCCTTCACCGCAATGGTGAGTGAGGGGCACTTGCTGCTCGAGGACTTCCCGGGAACGGGCAAGACGGCCCTCGCGCGCGCAATGTCGGCCACGTTAAAGGGCACGAGTTCGCGCATCCAGTTCACGCCCGACCTTCTGCCGGGGGACGTGACCGGCATCACGGTCTACGACCAGAAGAAGGGTGTCTTTGAGTTTCACCCGGGCGCGATTTTTGCGAACGTCGTGCTGGCGGATGAGATCAACCGTGCGAGCCCGAAGACGCAGTCGGCTCTGCTTGAAGCCATGGAGGAGCGACAGGTCACCATCGACGGAACGACCCACGCACTCGGCGTGCCGTTCTTGGTGATTGCCACGCAGAACCCGATTGAGCACGCCGGCACGTACCGACTTCCTGAAGCCCAGCTCGACCGGTTCATGCTCAAGACTTCCATCGGCTATCCCGATGCGGCGACGTCGATGAAAATTCTCGAGAACGCAAACGTTGCCGAGGCAAAGGTCAAGGGAATCATCACTCCGCAGGTGCTCGTCGACATGGCCGAGCTCGTGGGTGAGGTGCACGTCGACCCGCTCGTGCTCGACTACATCGTGCGCATTGTCGAGGCGACGCGTCACGCACCGCAGGTGCGCATGGGTGTGAGTGTGCGTGGTGCACGTGCGCTGACCAAGGCGAGCAAGACCTGGGCGCTGTCGCAGGGTCGCGAGTTCGTCACGCCCGACGACGTGAAGGTGCTCGCTGAGTCGGTGCTCGCCCACCGAATGGTGCTCGACCCCGAAGCCGAGTTCGACGGAGTGACCTCGCGTGCCGTGGTTGCGCAGATTCTTCTCGACACTCTGCCGCCGAGCCGGAATAGCTAGCACCCTCCCGCACACCCGACTGAAAGTTTCCGATGCCCCGCTTCACCATTCCCTCTTCCCTCGCGCAGACCGCGCGAGGTGGGTGGCGTGCGCTCGTGCGTAACATGACAGCGGTGGGCTGGGTGGCAATTGGTTTTACTTTGGTTGCGCTGCCACTCGGCATAACGCTTCGCTGGGTCGAAGTGAGTGTCGCGGGTGGCGCATCCGTCGTGCTGTTGGTCACCGCTCTGCCCTTCTTGCTCGGGTCGAATGCGTTCGCGGTCGAGTTCGCGGTCAGCCAGGATCGCGTGGTCGCGGGCGAACCGGCCGAAGGTCGGATTCGCGTGACAAACTCGTCGCGTAGGTTGCAGTTATCGGGACGCCTGGACGTGCCAGTCGGTACGACCGTGATGCGGATGCCCGTGCCCATGCTCCGCGGCGGCGCCCACGTTGAGTCTCCCCTTGCCATCCCAACCTCGCGCCGTGGCGTGATTGACGTCGGCCCTGTGCGCAGCGTGCGTAGTGACCCGCTCGGACTCATCGCCCGCGTGCGCGAGTGGCCGAATGTGCGGCGCGTGTACGTGCATCCGCCGACGGTCACCGTGCCGAGCACGATGTCGGGTTTCATTCGTGATCTCGAGGGTAACCCCACGCAGAACCTCGTCGATAGCGACATCTCGTTTCACGCGATTCGTGAGTATGTTCCGGGTGACGGACAGCGGCACATCCACTGGAAATCGACCGCGAAAACCGGGCGACTCATGGTTCGCCAGTTTGAGGAATCGCGCCGGTCGCGCATGGCGGTGCTGCTTGGCACTAACCCGCTCGAATTCGCGAACGCGGATGAGTTCGAGCTTGGCGTGAGCGCCGCTGGTTCGCTCGGCACGCGTGCGATACGTGATGGGCGCGATGTGTCGGTTGTGGTTAGCGGGCCGGTCAGTGGGTCGGCAAATACAGCTCGAGGAATTCGCAAGCTCGCCGCCACCTCGACACGCTTCCTGCTTGACGACCTCTGCACCGTTGACCTCGACGAGCGCGCCAGCGCACTTCACGAACTGAGTGCCCAGACCGTTCGCGCCATTTCTGACATGTCGCTGGTCATCACGGTGTGTGGTTCGGTCGTCGGCTATAAGCAGGCGGCGCGCATCCGCTCGACGTTGCCGTCAGACGTGTCGATGCTCCTGATTGTGTGCGACGAATCCGCCAAACCGGGGTTCAAAGAAATCAACGGGACGCCCGTGCTCACCATCGCCGTGCTCGACGACCTGCGTGCTCTGTTGTCTCGGGGGTCAACATCGTGATCTTTCTGCTGGGGCTCGTTCTTCTGATTGCCGATGCGGCTGTTGTCGCGTGGCCGCTCTATTCCACTTGGCCGTTTGTCGCGGTCAGTGTGGGTGCGCTGGTGTTGGCCAGTGTGGTTGCGCTGGTCTCGGCACGTCGAGGTTTCACGTGGTACATCCAGGTCATCGTTGCGGTCATCGCCGGACTTCTAGTCGGCGCCCCACTCACGCATGCCGATCGCCTCACGTCGATTGGCGCGGTTGCCGACGCTTATGCCGGAATGTTGCGCGGGTTGATTGCCGGCTGGAAAGAATTGCTCACTGTTCCGTTGCCCGCGGGGTCGTACTTGGACGTACTCGTGCCCTGGTTCGTCGTCGTGTACGCGGTGTGCACGGTCGTGTTCGGGCTGCTGTTCTCGCGACGCCGCGAATATGGCCGGCCAACTCCCGCATGGCTGCCGGCCGCGATTGCGACCCTGCCACTGGTTTTCGCCCTCGCGTTCAGCTCGCCGTCCGTGGGTGCCGTCACGCTCGGCCCGCTCAACGTCATGGTTACGCAGGTCGTGATTGGCCTGGTGTGGATGACAGGAGCGTTCCTGATCGCGCGTGGCGCATCCAGCCCCACCGCAGGTCGTCTCGCTCTCACGCGCACCGCACGGGCACAGGTCGGCCAAGCCCGTCGTCGCTCGCCCGTTTCGCTGTCGCGCAGGTTGGTCTCGCTCGTGTCGGCGGTCGTCGTCATTGCGCTCGCCGTCGGTTTTGTCAGCGCATCTGTGGCCGCGACCGGAATCCCCGGCACGCGCGTTGCCCTGCGCCAAGACATCGAGCCGGCGCGAACTCTGGCCGAAGCACCGAGCCCACTCAGCCTGTATCGCCAGTCGTTCGTCGACCCAGCACTGTTTGCGGGCACGGCCCTTACGCTTTCGAGCCAGCCCGCGGGTGACGGCCGCGTGCGCGTTTCGGTGTTGCCGTATTACGACGGCAACGTGTTTTCGGCCTCGCCGAACGGTACGACCGCTCCCGGCTTCCAACGGCTGCCCATGCCGTTGCCGGTCGATGGGCCGACCGAGATGCTGACGGTCACGCTGGGTGATACCGCTGGTTTCGGTCCGTGGCTGCCGGTCGCCGATGGGTTGAGTTCGGTCACTGGTCTGACCGCCGGTGAGCTGTATGTCAACGGCTCGACGCAGGCCGCAGTGGTTGTGGGGCGTGCCGGCGAGCAGGTTGCGGTCGGCGCGGGAACGACGTACGACGTGGTGCGGGCGACCGGCGGGGCGCATCCATCGCTCGACACTCTCGCCCGACCAAGCACCACCGGATCGCTCATCTCACCCGAACTTCTTCCCGCGTCGATGACCGAGTGGATGCGCATGCAAGGCATCGCGGTGACCGACGGCGCCAGCCTCGCGACACTGGTCGATCGTCTGCGCGCGCGCGGATACCTCAGCCATTCGCTCACCGCGCCCACTCAAGCCAATTCGTGGATGTCCGCGCTCGCCGGCGCCGACTACGCGTTCCAGCCGAGCCTCGCTGGGCACTCGATTGGTCGACTCGACCAGCTGTTCACCGCGCTCGTCGATAAGCAGCGCCAGGCGCCCGTCGGCGCGACCGATGACCGACTCGTCGCGGCCGTCGGTGATGACGAGCAGTTTGCGGCCGCGGTGGCGTTGCTCGCAATGGCGAACGGTTTTCCTGCGCGTGTGGTGACCGGCTATGTGGGATGCGCGAATGCAACCTGCACCGGAGCGAACGCGTCGGCCTGGGTCGAGGTTCAGGGTGTTGACGCATCCGGCGCAGATGGGGTGTGGGCGACCGTCGACGTCGACCCGCAGTACGAAAACCCGATCGCGCCGCGCACCGACGTCGTGCAGGAACCGCACATCGGCACCAATGTGACCAACGACACCGCGACCGTTTTGCCGCCGGGCGCCATCAACCCGCAGGCCGGAACGAATCCGCCCGACCCAGTCTCACCGCCAATCACGTTCGACTGGGTGTTGCCGTTGCTGCGCACCATTGGTCTCATCGCGCTGGCCGCCGGTGCGCTCGCCGCTCCGTTCGCCGGCATCATCGCGGTGAAAGCGCGACGCACCCGTCAGCGTCGACGCGACGGCAACCCGCGCGACCAGGTGGTCGGCGCGTGGGAGGAGTATCTCGATACTGCACTTGATTTCGGGTTCGTTGTGAGTCCGAGTCTCACTCGACGTGAGGTTGCGGAGGTACTCGGGCGGCCTTCGGTACTCCCGCTGGCAAACGGTGTCGACACGGCGGTCTTCGGCACACGAGTGGCGACGCAACGAGATGTGGACGAGTTCTGGAGTTTGGTTGAGTCGGCGAAACTCGAGCTCGAAGGGGAGTCGTCGTGGTGGCGCATCCTGATGGCGCGTCTGTCACTCGCGTCGTTCTTGCGATACCGCGCGGAACGCGTGTTGCCCACCGACAGCGCCGGGTTCGTCACACTGGCCGCCGGTGAAACCGAGCGTGCGAGCGGCATCGGGGGATTCACCCGATATGTCACCCGCAGCACGCGCCGCCGTGCGAGAGAATAGTCACGTGTTCGACAACGACGATACTCGCCCGATTCCCGGGCGCAATGCGGATGACACGGTCATCCCGGGTTCGTCGAATGCGGATGACACTGTCGCCCCGAACACCGATGCGACCATCGTGTCTGGTGCCGGCACTTCCGCTCCACCACGCATCATTGAATCCCCGCTCAGCGACGAAGACCGCAAGCGTTTCTTTCGCCCGCCGGTGGGTGATCCCGGTTCGGTCGTGCCCATCCCGGAACGCCCGGTTACGCGCCCGCTCACCAAGATCGAGACCGACCCGCTCGCTGAGGAACCCCCCAAGCGCAAGTCGTTCGACGAGATCATCTCGGGCGAAATTCACCGAATGACGGATGCGATTCCCATCATCGGCCGTAACCGCAAGGGTGAACCGCGCCGGGCCATCGTCGCAATCGGGCTGGTCGTAGCGCTCGCTGTGGTCGCGGGTGTGGTTGTGGCCGCGGTTATCTACTTCTCCGTGAACAAGTGAGTCCCGACAACCGCGCCCTGCGCCCCGCAGAAATCGCCGCCGCCCTCGCCTTCACCCTCGGGCTCTGGTTCGCCGTAGTGCTGGCCACACTCGGCGTAGAGACCGTGCTCTTCAACCAAGACATCATCACGGATGCGCGCGCCGGGTTCATCCTCGGCCCCGCCATGATGTTCGTGTCACTCGCGGTCACCGGCGCAACCCTCGCAAGTTCCGCAACCTCGCGTCGTCGCCACTCGCGCGCGACCAGTCCGTATGCACTCGCGTCACTCATCATCGCTGCCGCGAGTTACGGCAGCTACGTGATTGCGGCCCTCGCCGGGTGGGTCCTTCTCGTGCCTGGTAACCCGGCCGACTCACTCGACTTCGCCCTCTCGGTCGCTATCGGGTGGCCCGCGGCGACCATCCTCGTCGTCAGCTTCATCACGGCGATGAGCTTCTTCGCCTACCTGTCGTGGAGAACTCGCAACGTGCTCTAGCCGGGTCGCCTACCCTGACCGGATGCTTGCGACACCGACAGCGACCGCCACGGCCGCCGACCTCATCAACCTCATCGCTCTCGCGATCTTCTTCGCGCTGAGCATCTGGCTCGCCGTGGTCGATTGGCGCGAGCACCGCCTCCCGAACAAGCTGGTCGCCGCGGCCGGCCTGACCGCCCTCGCGACTCAACTCCTTCACACAGCCCTGACCGCGACAACGCCCGCGGGCCTCGACCTCGCTCCGCTCATGCGCTCACTGATCACCGCCGCGGTCTGCTTCACTCTCTATCTCGCCCTCCATCTTGCCCCGCGCACCCAGCGCGCAGCCGGCATGGGCGCCGGTGA
>CAZYYL010000017.1:0-5873 GCA_964651425.1 uncultured Microbacteriaceae bacterium
GGGCACACCGCGTACAACCGTGGAAACGCGTGCGTCAACGAGGTCGTGGACAACTACTTCCTCGCGGGTGCAATCCCGCAAGATGGGATTACTTGTTCTTCGTAGGGAAACCTGACCTAAGTCGAATTACACGTTCTTCAACCCCAATTTCTGTTGGATAGGACACGGATAGCGCGTCGGCGAGCGCATCGGAACCGAAGCGACTCGCAGCGATATCGTCGGCTTCAAGCTCGGTTGCGATTCGCATCACTTGCATCAATCTCTTGCTCGCGGAGAGAAATGGCACTGAGGTGCTTGCAAAACGCCCGACCGCGAGGAGTCGATTATGGTGTCGAGTAATATGAGCCCACTCATGGGCTACGGTTGCGCAGAGTTGACGATGTGTCAGCAGCTGTTCCAGGGAGGAAGAATAGATGACGTGGCCGTGACGTGGTGAGGCCACGGCGAGTGGCTCTTCCCACTCGATTCGACGCGTGGGAATGCCTGCTAGTCGCCGTGGTTCTCCGATGTCACTCAATATGGAAATCTGTTGTTGAGTCGACCGATGGTCATTCTGCATCTCGTTCGCGACGACGCCTGCATGAAATGTCAGAATTCCGAGCAAGGCAACGGCCAGCCAACCAAGTACTGTTTCAAAAACCGCTCCGATGGCTGAATGCCCGGGGTCGTGGATAACGTGATGCACTAACGCAGCGCCAATCATCGTGAGAAGCCCCATCATCATGAGCACGGAGCTAGTTCCAAACGCCCAGACCCAAAGCAACATTGATCGACGGGGAAATCGCGACACCAGTCGTGGCCGGCCGATAACAAGGGGTGATGCGACGGCGGTCATCGTGCCCAACGCGACAAGTACGAGTCCAAGAATTGAGGTTGTCACGCGGAGTCGATCGCACGTCGCAAGAAGTCGCGGTCTTCATCAGAAAGGGTTCCCGCGAATCGAAGCAACGCAAGCGCGCGATCCGGTGTCGCCTGTAGGGCAGTCGTCATCGTCGATGCGACCTCTTCGGCGCGCGTACGAGTCGGACTGAACCTGAAACTCTCTCCCGCTTCGTGAAGTCTTTGCACAAGTCCCTTGTAACGAAGCCGGTCGAGTACGGTCACGAGCGTCGTAATGGCAGGTTGAGGAAGTGAAAACTGTGCACGCACCTCTTGCGCGGTGATTGGCAACTCGGAATCCCAAAGGATATTCATAATCGCAGCCTCGAGTTCGCCGCGTCTCCGCGTCGCGTTCATGACCGGTTCCCCTCACGTCGTTCCTTACTTGAAGATTCTACGAATTGTAGAATAAGATTGCGCTACCCGCGCGAACAAAAAGTGCGTTCCGTAAATCAAAGGATACCGTCGTGAAAAAGTTCAATCATGCCTCAATCGTCGCCGCAGCGCTTATCTTGAGCGTTGGCCTAGCTGGTTGCACCACATCAACAGAAGACTCAAGTAAAAGTGATTCCGCGAGCCAACAGTCCGAATCTATGGCTAGTTCTGTGTCGATCACAGTTGCGTGGGTAACGGCTGTTTTTTTTGTGTGTGGTGCCACGCCCAGCACCGGATTTTTCTTTTTGGTTACAAACGACTCTGATCAAGATGTCGTCATTACTGGTGGAAGCGTACCTGCAGATCTCACGCCTGATTCCGTCGAAACTCACGAGGTGGTATCAAATGACGCGGGCGACATGGTCATGCAAGAGGCTAAAAATGGCATCACCATTCCGGCGCATGGTTCAGTCAAGCTGATGCCCGGCAGTTTTCACATGATGTTGTTCAACCTGATTAAGCCGATTCTTGTTGGAGACACTGTGACGTTGACGGTGGAATTCGCTGATGGCTCGACGACTGATGTAGTTGGTACCGCCTATTCCATCGAAAATGGCAAAGAGAAATACGCACCCGAGGCAACGAACTAGTGACACAACCGCAGGTAAGCCGGCGCCGGTTTCTCGCCGGCGCCGGCGCACTTGCCGGCGCCGCTGCCCTTGGTGGTGTGGCCGGTGTGTCCATTGATCGGGCCGTGGTCGCGTCATATAACGCTCGAAAGAGTGAAATTCCCGGAAACGAAAGCTTCACTGATTCTGAACCGTTCTACGGGATTCACCAGTCCGGCATCGCGACAGGTCTACAAGCTCACGGGGCCTTCGCGTCCTTCAACCTCAACGAGTTTTTCGACGCCGTGGCGGCGAAACGAATGTTGCGAGTGCTGACGGACACCGCGGCCAAATTGACGTCGGGCATCGCTCCCATGTCGGACAACGACCCCGAGCTCGCCTCCGGACCAGCACGACTGACCATCACCATTGGATTTGGACCGGGCTTTTTCGTCCGCACGGGAACGGAGAAAATGGTTCCGTCTGGCTTCGTGGAAATCCCTGGCTATTCCATTGACTCCCTCGAGCCTCAATGGTCGGGTGGCGACCTACTCGTGCAATTCGGTGCGGATGACCCGCTCGTGCTTGCGCACGCGTCACGTCAGATTTCGCGCACGATCCGAACCTTCGCAACGCCCAAGTGGGTGCAACGAGGGTTCTCGCAGGCGAGAGGGCTCGGCCGGCCAGCCGCGACCCCTCGCAACCTCATGGGTCAAGTTGATGGGACGATTAACCCACGCACCGACGAGCAATTCGATGACCAAGTTTGGGCGACCACGCCCAACTGGTTTGCCGGAGGCACGATGGCTGTTGTTCGTCGGATCGAGATGGAACTCGACACCTGGGATGCACTCGACATTCCGGCCAAGGAGCTTTCCGTTGGACGCAAGTTGTCGAACGGAGCGCCGCTCACAGGTGAATTCGAGACTGATTTGCCTGATCTAGGTGCCGTTGGCGACAACGGTCTCAATGTCATCCCCACCTTCGCTCATATTCGACGCGCGCGAACAGGTGATGACCGCCATAAGTTCCTTCGCCGACCTTTCCACTACGACGATGGAACAAATGCAAAGGGCCAGAACGAAGCGGGTTTGATTTTCGTGGCCTACACATCCGATATCGAGAACCGCTACGTCCCCGTGCAAAATGCACTCGCTCAACGCGATCTGTTGAACAAGTGGACGACGCCCATCGGCTCGGCGGTGTTCTTGATTCCACCCGGGTGTTTCGAAGGCGGTTACATCGGACAAACCCTTTTCGAGTCGTAGTATCACCTGTGCGACGCGAGAACAATCGAAGACACATTTCCTAGAGGAGGCACCGAGAATATGACGATGAAGTACCTCACGAGTGCGGTATCCATTGCCCTGTACGCTTTCTGGACCTTGTGCATCGTTGCGTTCGGCGCGACTTCTGCACAGGCGCACAGTGCACTCGTCTCGGCAACACCGGCGGACGGTTCGACACAGAGCGACGTATCCGGGATCTC
Source organism: uncultured Microbacteriaceae bacterium (assembly GCA_964651425.1). GTDB lineage: Bacteria > Actinomycetota > Actinomycetes > Actinomycetales > Microbacteriaceae > RFQD01. The sequence continues at coordinate 3,352 of CAZYYL010000017.1, forward strand.
GTTGGCGTTTGCCGAAGAGATTGTGCCGGAATACACGTCTCTCGTCGTGACATCGTCGAACGGCACTGCCGTGACATTGGATGCACCAACCATGGACGCGACGAATTCGGTGGTCTCGGTGAACTTCACCGACGGGATGCTCGTGGACGGCTCGTACTCAATCGGTTACTTCATCGTCTCAATCGACGGGCACCCGATCGAGGGCAGCGTGAGCTTTGCGGTCGTGGGTTCGCCCGTGGTTGCCCCGACGCTCGGGGCGAGCGCGAGCGCGTCCGCTGACTTGCAGACATCGTCCCCACAGCCGACCGACAGCGAGACACCGGTCGCGATCGCGCTTCTGGCGCGTGACGCGAATGCTGCCGACGCGGGGTTGAGTTGGGTGTGGATTGGCACGGGAATCGCAACGGTTGTTGTGCTCGCCGCCGTGTCGACCGTGCTACTCGTCGCCATTCGACGCCGTCGCAACGAGTCAAACTAGCGAGCGTTCGCTCGTTTCGCGTTCACCGGTGAACCTGCACTAAAGTAAGTGATTGTGCCGGTTCGTCCGGCGCAGGCCGCCTTAGCTCAGTCGGTAGAGCGATTCACTCGTAATGAATAGGTCGCGAGTTCGATTCTCGCAGGCGGCCCCACTTTTTCAGCCCCAGTCCAGTTGCGACTGCGATGCCTGCCATCAGGGCGATGCTGCCTAGCGCATTTTCGTCGAGTCCCGTGTTCGGTAGTTCCGGTGTGTAGGTCGCAGAGACCTGAACCGGGTGGTCGGAAGCCGTCAGGTACGTCCACGAGAGAACAATGTTGTTGGCACCGTAGGTTACCTGCGGGTTGATCGCGGGTACCGCCACGGGCTCGAAAATCGTCGACCACGTCTGACCCAGATCGGTTGAGTGGCTGACCTGCACCGTGTTGCCCGAATAGTCCATGTTGCCCGTGAGCTTCCACCAGGCAACGGCAATGTTGCCCGCTGCCGAAACGGAAACGGCGGGCCGCCAATAGGCTGGCGAGCCAACGCTGGGCGTCGATGCAAGTGTTTGCGGAGTGGATCCGGTGACCAGACCGTCGGTGCTGTGGGTCACGAGGAGGCTCGTGGTCGTGCCATCGTCAACCACGTATGCGACGACGGTAATCCCGCCCGCGCTGGCGGTGCCGACATACGTGCCGCCCAGAACACCACTCACCATGTCAACGCTGGCGCCCCACACGGATCCATCGGCAGAGGAGAGTTTCGAGCAGAGCGTCTTCCACGCTCCGTCGTCGCGCGACCACACGAGCGTGAAGCCACCGCCAGGCGCAGGCATGAGGAAGCTCTCATAAGAAACCGTTTGTCCGACGACGACACCATTTGGTGTGCTCCATGTGAGCCCGCCATCCGTACTCGACGCTGAATAGATATCAAAATTCGCCCCATTGGTTACATTCCACTCGACGGCGACGACACCCGCTTCATCCGCAGCGGCAACTGGCTCGAACGAGTTATTTACACCGTCGGACACACGGTGGATTGCTGACCACATCTGGCCATCATTCGGCGTGAATCGTGTGACGATGTCCCAGAAGCTGCCGTTGTGCTGATTGAAAACGGCGACGAAGCCGTGATCACCAACACCAACGATGGACCCAACTTGGCTCGGTTTTGAGGTGTCAGAAATCGCAAACGGGTCGGACCAGAATCCCCCACCATCAATAGTGCGTGCAAACTGCACCTGCCATACGTCCGCAACAGACTCATTCCAGTACACGAGCGCAGCACTCGAGCCGTTGGTCACGATTCGAGGCGCTTCGGCATGTCCGTTTGGGTCGCTGAGAGTCACGGGAGCACCCCATGTGAGTCCGCCATCGTGGCTCACGGACGCTTGAATCGAGTACGTTCCCAGAACACCGTGGGCCCATGCGGCGTAGACATCACCGTTGGGGGCAGTGGCAAGTACGGCCCCGGCGCCTATTCCGTTGTTGCCGTCGACAGAAACTGTAGTGGGCGATGTCCAAGTCGCATCGGTCGTTGCCGCAGTGGCCGACGCGCCACCTGCGAACCAGAATGCGAGGGCGACGGATGCACCAAACACGGCCACGCGGGCCAAACGGGAAGTGCGCGAATTCATGGTGGCTCCTAGCGTGATGGTGGGGTATTGCCTAACCTATCGCCCGCGCCCGGCACCTAGGCGCCAAACGTTTGTTTCTTTTTGACGGCGATGAGCGTGTCAATGAGCTCGTCGGGCAGAACCTGACCGACGCCGAAGCGCAACGTTCCATGACTCCAGTCATAGGGGTCGAGGAGATGCGTTGTGGCGGGATCTTTGGCGACGGCCGGGATGACCTTGCCGCTGTGAGGGAACCACGACAGGTGCTCCGTGAAGGCCGCTATGCCGACGAGCACCTTGCCGTCGACGCGAAATCCGGGCATCGAATACGAGATGCACTGCTCGGCATTAGGGAGGCGTTTCAGGATGCGCTCGCGCAGGGTTTGCAGGGCATCCCGTTTCGCAGGCTCAAGGGCGGCGAGGTAGTCGTCGATTTCTTTCGCACTCATA